>NZ_JAVWFO010000012.1:0-37310 GCF_036641015.1 Anaerorhabdus sp.
TTAACACATTTTCAATATAACAAAATAAATTTATACAAATTTGTATTTAATAGTGGTATAATGTTGCGTTGACGGGAGAATGATTATGAAAAAATTTAAAACTATTTTTACTAGCCTATTGGCTATGATGATGATAGCTACATTAGCAGGATGTTCTTCAACTCCAGCTACTCCATCATCTACACCAGAAACAACACCAGAAGCTACAACCGCACCAGAAGAAGGTGCAGTAGAAGAAGAAAAGGGTAATACTATCCTTGTTCCTCTATTTGCAAAAGATCCAGAAGCTGGAACTAAATACGACACTGATACAGCGCAAGTAAAGGTTAATTTTACAAGCGATTCATTCGATGTAAATACAATAACTGCACTTGATGTTAAGGCATTATTTGATGCTAGTGCATGTGAAGTTGGTAAAGAATGTACAGTTGAAATCGTTATTGAAATCGTAAATGATACAATTGATCCAACAGTTCTAACAATTACACCAGATGTTACTGAAGCAGTAGTAGTTGTAACTAAATAGTTAAGAATGACTAAAATGAAAGTCGATATGGCATATGCTATATCGACTTTTACTTTTTAGTCTAAATAATTATAGAATTCTTCAAGAGTTAATCCACTATCAAATACTTTTTGTGCTTCATCAAGTCCGATATATCTAAAGTGCCAAGGCTCATAAATATAACCAGTAATATCTTCCTTTTCCTCGGTATAGCGTAATACAAATCCATATTTATATGAATTTTCACTTAGCCATATTCCTTCTGGTGTATTTTTAAAACTGTTCTTAAGCCAGTTATTCATACTACCATCACTTATATCAACAGCCCATCCTGTTTGATGTTCAGATTGACCAGGTCTAGCGCTATAACGATTAGCTGCTTCTTCACCATCACGAGCAACATAATTATTAAATAGGCGTTCTTGCGTGCTATATGAACGATATCCACTTCCTAGTCGCAATGTTAATCCATCAGCTTCTGCACCCGCAAACATTTCTTCAAGGGCGGTGGCAGCTTCTTGTCGTAGTTCTAAACCATCACGAGTTGCTAAGACATTGGGTGTTACTAAATCACTTGGTTCATAATCATCTGCTAATGGATGATTTTTATTAGTAATTACATATAAACTATCATAAGTATCGTGATCTAATGGAACGAGAGTTGGTTCGATAGTTGCGGTAGGTGTAAAAGTTGGCTCTTGAATGCTTGGTTTACTACTACAACCAACAACTACAAACAATAAACAAAGACATAGTAATTTTTTCATCATATAAACATATCTAATTAACTAGATATACTCCTTTCAATATAAAGCGTTTTGCGAATTGTATTATATCACATAATAAAAGTTGACAAAAGGCATTGTACTATTGTATTATGTACCTAGTACAAAGGAGTGATAAAAATGATTAACTTTGATTCAAACATTCCAATTTATATTCAAGTAATGGAATATATTAAAATGGAAATTGTTTCAGGAAAGCTTAAAACAGGTGATCAAGTTGATACGGTTAGAGAAATGGCAATTTTCTTTGGAGTAAATCCAAATACAATTCAAAGAGCACTACAAGAATTGGAAAGAGAAGGACTATTAAAGTCAGAACGTACCACAGGTCGATTCATTAGCGCTACAGTGGAGTCCATTGAAGAGTTAAAGTTGAAACAAGGACACGAAAAGACAACTTTATATTTAACTGATATGAAATCATTAGGATTCACAACAGATGAAACGATAAATCTTGTAAAAGAATTGAAAGGGGATTTCGAATGAACGAGAAAGAATTAATTAAAATTGACCACTTAACTAAAAAATATGGCAAAAAAACAGCCCTTAAGGATTTTAGTTGCTCACTAAAAGGTGGACGAATTGTTGGGTTATTAGGACCTAATGGAAGCGGTAAAACAACATTAATAAAAGTATTAAATGGATTACTAAAAGATTATGAGGGTGCAGTATTAATTGATGGTCAAATGCCAAATACTTACACAAAGAGTATTATTTCATACTTACCTGATGAAACTTACTTAGAAGACTGGATGAAAGCAAGAGATGCTCTTTCTATGTTCCATGATTTATATAAGGACTTTGATTTAGAAAAATGTTTATCATTAATGAAGCGTATGGAGCTTCATCCTGATATGCGTATTAAAGCAATGTCTAAAGGTATGAAAGAAAAGTTTCAATTAGCATTAGTAATGAGCAGAAAAGCAAAAATCTATATTTTAGATGAACCTATTGGCGGTGTAGATCCTGCAGCTCGTGAATTAATTCTTGAAATTATTTTAAATAACTATTCAGAAGATAGCTTAGTATTAATTTCTACACACTTAATTAGTGATATTGAAAAAGTATTTGAAGAAGTTATCTTTATTAAAGATGGTGAGTTAGTTGTTAGTGGAAATGCAGAAGAATTACGTCAAGAAAGAGGACAATCAATCGATGAAATCTTTAGAGAGGTATTTAAATGCTAAAACTAATGAAATTTGAAATGATACATAGCTATAGAAGTTTTGTCATGGTGTTTGGAATCTTCTTACTAGCATGTTTCGTAGTGCCATTTCTTCCCTATGACATCAGTGCTATAGGAGCATCATTCTTGGTGTTTGCAGTTTTCGGTATTGCTATTGCAATCTTTGTAACTATTATAAGAAATTACAATAATTCAATGTTTAAGAAACCTGGATACTTAACATTAACGCTTCCAGTTAGTACACATGAGCTTATTATTGCAAAAGTTTTATCTGCGGTACTTTGGTTATTTATGTCATCTATAGTTTTATTAATAGGTCTAATGATTATTATATTGACTGTTCTAGCTGTAGAAGGTTATTCAATAGATTTTAATGAAATATTTATATCACTTTCTGAGGCATTAAAATATTTTAATTTTAATAATTTTCTAGTGGTATTTGCATCATTTGTACTAGAAGCCATATTAACAATACTTAGTTTCTTTGCTTTAATAACAATTGTTCAAACTAAATATACTCGCAATCATAAAACTGCTTTAGGGTTCTTAATCTTTATTCTTTATACATTTGTGTCAGTACTTATTGTTGATCAATTTGGTTTAGCAGAAGTAGCTAATGGATTTATGTATATCAATGGTAATTTACAAATTGATTGGTTGAGTTGGGGAATTAGTGCAGTACAAATTATTATCTTCTATTTTGTAACAATCTTTGTAATTGATAAAAAAATAGAATTAGAATAGAAATACAGGAGGGGTTAGCTTATGCTAAAACTTATAAAAAATGAACTATTACATAGTTATCGTAGCTTTGCAATGGTCTTCGGAGTATTTCTAATAGCGTGTGTAATTTTCCCATTACTCCCTTTAGAAGTTACTTTAATTGGAACCATTTTTACAACACTTGCGATGGTTGGTATAAGTGTTGCAGTAACGGTAACAATATTACGTAATTATCATTCTTCAATGTTTAAAAAACCAGGATATCTAACATTAACACTTCCGGTAAGCACACATGAGATTGTATTATCAAAGATTATTGCAGCAATTATATGGATTATTGTTTCTTCAATAATCTTATTCCTTGGAATCTTCATATTATTTCTAATTGGAGCAATGAAATATAATGCTTTTGCAGATATTAGTATTATGGAATTTATAAATACATTGATTGGTACTTTGGATAATTTTGATTTTGTAAATCTAGCAAGTGCACAGATATATCTTTTAGCACAATTAATTACTAGTGTAACTGGTGGATTTGTTTTAATCACTATGGTTCAAACAAAGTATACTCGTAACTATAAAGCACTTATTGGTGCATTAATATTTATTGCATTTGTATTCATATCAACAATAACAACTGATATGATTTCGCAAATTCCATCTGTAGCATTATTTGTTACATCGTATAGTAATCAATTTGCGTTATTGTGGTTGGGTATTCTTGGTAATTTAGTACTTTCAGTAATTTTTTATGCAATTACAATTTATGTAATAAATAACATGATAGAAATAGAATAAAGCAGTTGAAAAACTGTTTTTTTCTATTGGTTGTGCTAAAATATTAGCAAGTAGGTGATGATATGGAAATAGTAAGTGTTGCACTAAATTTTATTATGACAGGATTAATCATATTCTTTGCGATATCATTTATTTTTTTGATAAGAAGAAATATGAAAAATAAGAGAATAGTTGATTGTATTACAGCATTTGATGATGAGAGTTTATTTTTTGATAAGATTAATACTTATTTAGAAACTATGAAAGATCCTGAGTTTATGATGAAGGGGAAAATATTAAAATTATGGGGTACAGTTTATTACGAACATAATGATGAAATACTACCATTACTTCATGAAATAGATATAATCCCACTAATTGATAACAAAGGATTTTTCAAAAAAGACAAAGTGCAATTAAATGAAGACAGTTTCTACTATTTATTTATTGCTTGTGTAAATACTTTATATGGTAGAAATGATGTAGAAAAACTAGAAGAATTTATGAATAAAATCATAGGTTACGAAGAATTATTAAAACCTAATTTAGTTTATCAAATTGCTATGCAAACATTTAATTTATATGAAAATAAAAATGATTTGGGTGAAGCCTTTTACAAACGAGTACTTGAAGGAGATTATTCAGAATATAAGTATGCTAAGCAATTAATTGGATTATATAAAGAACTATGTGCAGCATATCTAGCAAAAATATATTCATTACAAAATCGTGAAAGCGAATATGATATTATACGAAGCGATGTTTTAAGTTTTAATGAGAAAAAGATTGGTAAACGTATTCTGTTAGAATTGCAAGTTCCAAGTGCTTGGTTAAGTAAGTTGGATCAAGAAGAAATAGGATAATGTACTAGTAAATAACTAAAATAAGTAAGGGACTTAAATGAACCTTGCTTTTTGCTTGGATAAGTAAATATGAATTGGTATTTTATGTGACTCGTGATAAAATTATTGAGCATAGAAGGAGGATGACAATGAAGCTAATTGTAGGATTAGGAAATCCAGGAAAAGAATATGAACATACTAGACACAACGCAGGGTTTGATGTTCTTGATGAGCTGGCAAGACTTTGTCAAACTTCAATAGATCAAAAGAAGTTTAATGCCTTAATTGCTCAAGTTAGGATTGGTAGTGAACAAGTAATATTAATGAAACCACAAACCTTTATGAATAACTCTGGTGAGGCAGTAATACAAGCAGTAAATTTTTACAAAATTGAAACTAAAGACATTCTCGTTGTTCATGATGATTTAGATTTACCAATAGGGAAACTAAGAATTAGAACCCAAGGTAGTTCTGGTGGTCAAAAAGGAATGCAAAGTATTATGAATCACTTACATACCCAAGATATTTTAAGAATACGAGTTGGTATTGATAAGAATCCCCTTATTCCGATTGTTGATTATGTATTAGGTAAAATACCAAAGGAAAGTAAAGCGGACTTTGATGACTCGGTAAAAAAAGCGGCAGATGCAGCTTATATGAGTATCAATCACGACTTCAGTGAAGTTATGAACCGTTACAATAAAGCATGAATACATGGATCTTAAAAGAGCTAGAGAATAATCCAGCAGTCGAAGCTTATACTAAGGGAAAATCACCAATAACATTTACATCATTTATTCAAGAGGCATTATTACTAGCAAGTAGTTATCAAAAAAAACCACGACCAATATTGGTTGTTGAAAAGAATTTATATTCGGCACAACGCTTATATGAGAGACTATGTACCCTCCTCCCTATTGAGCAATGTGTCATTTTTAGCGTTGAAGAGTCTTTGCGTGTTGAGGCTATTGCCCAAAGCCCGGAGAACTTAGCAAATAAAGTAGAATCGCTATCATCATTGTTAGATAATCCCAATAAAATAGTTGTTACACATGTTTCGGCTTGTGTTCGTCAGCTTCCAAGTCCGGAGTTATTTAAAGATAGTTGTATTCATTTAAAGATTGGTCAAACAATAACACTAGAAGAATTAAAACGGAAGTTAATTCAAAGTGGATATTCTCAAGTATCACATATTGATACTCCTTTATGTTTTGCATCAAGAGGAGGGGTATTAGACTTTTATTCTATGAACAATAGTTATCCAGTAAGAATTGAATTTTTTGATAATGAAATAGATCGATTATGTTACTTTGATATTGAAACACAAAGAACAATTGAAAATATTAGTGATGTAACATGTATTCCAGCAACTGATATCTTATTTAGCGATGATGATGTAAAAGAAATAGTAGAAAAAGTACAAACTATTTTAGATAGTAGTAATAATGATCAATTAAGAGGAAAAATAGAAATGGATATTCAATATCTTGAAAATCATATTCAAGATTCTAGTTTATATCCATATATGAGTTTCTTAAATAAAACGAGTCATTTATTAGAATATATGGGTAAACCTAATGTAATACTATCATCACAAGAAGAATGTGAGGAATCATTACATCATGTTTTAGAAGAAAATATTAGTTATTTACAAGAGATGGTTCAAGAGAGTAAGTGGTTACCTAAATATAGCATCATGCATGATTTTAATTATGTATTAAGAGGATATCCTATACAAAATGTAGATCGTTTTGATGACAATATTTCACGAATTAAAGATATAAATCTACCTAAGGAAACAGTATCAGTTCAAATAGGATTATTGAAAAAAGATTTAGCTTTTAAACGTTACTATTTCTGTTTAAAAGATTCTGAAATTAAGCAAGTTATGGATGCATGCATTGAGCAAGGTGTTGAGTATCATTTTTTACAAGAAGATGTACCAGCAGGAATGGGAATCAACATTACATTTGCATCTATCTATGAAGGATTTGAATGCGAGTTAGAAAATCTAACAGTTATTACATCAACAGAATTATTTGAAACAAGAAGAACACAATCTAAATATACAAATAAGTTTAAGAATGCTGAAGTATTAAAAAGTTATCAAGATTTAAAACCAGGAGATTATGTTGTTCATAATCAACATGGTGTAGGTCAATATATGGGATTAGAGACAAAAGAAGTGATGGGTATCCACAAAGATTTCTTAAAGGTCGTCTATAAAGGTAATGATGTATTACTAGTACCACTAGAACAATTTAGATTAGTACGTAAATTTGTATCTAGAGAAGGGGTAGTACCAAAATTACATAAGCTAGGATCTAATGAGTGGACAACTACTAAAGCTAAACTAAAAGAAAATGTAAATAATATAGCGGAAAGATTGATTCAATTGTATTCACATCGTGAAGATTCTATTGGATATGCTTATGGACCTGATTCAGAATATCAAAAAGATTTTGAAAATGATTTTGAATATGAATTAACACCAGATCAGAAGATAGCGATCGATGAAGTTAAAGTAGATATGATGAAGCCAAAACCAATGGATCGTTTGCTATGTGGAGATGTTGGGTTTGGTAAAACAGAAGTAGCTATTCGTGCTGCTTTTAAAGCAGTAAGTGAAAATAAACAAGTTGCTTTCTTATGCCCAACTACAATATTGGCAAGACAACATGCGAAAACATTTTCTAAACGTTTTAGAAATTATGCTGTAAGTATTGAACTGATGAATCGCTTTGTATCACCGGCAAAGCAAAGAGAAGTAATTCATGAGTGTAAAGAGGGTAAAGTAGATGTACTTATTGGTACACATCGTTTATTAGGGAAAGACATTAAGTTTAAGGATTTAGGCTTACTTATCATAGATGAGGAACAACGTTTTGGAGTAGAACACAAAGAAAAGATAAAAGAGTTAAAAGAATCAGTTGATGTATTATCTTTATCAGCAACTCCTATTCCTCGTACATTACAAATGTCATTAATTGGAATACGTCAGTTATCACAATTAGAAACACCTCCAGATAATCGTGTTTCAGTGCAAACCTATGTTGTAGAAAAAAACTTCTCTTTAATTAAAGAAGTAATTGAAAGAGAATTAGCTCGTAACGGGCAAGCGTTTTATTTGCACAACAATGTGGAAGAGATATATCACACTGCAAGAAAGATACAAGAATTAATACCAGAAGCTCGTGTTGCGGTAGCACATGGGCAAATGAACAAAGAAGAGATAGAAGATGTTATGTTAGGTTTCACTAGTGGAGAAACTAATGTATTAGTTTGTACAACTATTATAGAAACAGGAATTGATATTCCCAATGCCAATACAATATTAGTTGAACACGCAGAGAATTTTGGATTGTCGCAACTATATCAAATTAAAGGTAGAGTAGGACGTTCTAATCGTCTTGCCTATGCATATCTAATGATCCCAAGTAAAAA
This sequence comes from Anaerorhabdus sp., assembly GCF_036641015.1. Taxonomy (GTDB): domain Bacteria; phylum Bacillota_I; class Bacilli_A; order Erysipelotrichales; family Erysipelotrichaceae; genus Anaerorhabdus. The sequence goes on from NZ_JAVWFO010000012.1 coordinate 8,266, forward strand.
ACAAATAACAGAAATTGCGTCAAAACGATTACAAGCTATTAAAGATTTTACTCAGCTTGGAAGTGGTTATAAGATTGCAATGCGAGATTTAACAATACGTGGTGCAGGTGATTTACTTGGACCTGAGCAATCTGGATTTATTGATACAGTGGGTATTGATATGTACATAGAGATGTTGGAAGAAGCAATTCAAGAGAAAAAGGGTATTGTTAAAAAGGAAAGAAAAGAAATGGTTAAACCAAATGTTTCGGTGGATAGTTATATACCAGAAGTATTTGCACCAGATGATTTTGATAAGATTAGTATGTACCAAAAAATTGATGCGATAGAAACACAAGAAGAACTTCAAAGTTTTGAAGAGAAGGTTCTAGATGAATTTGGACAACTACCAAAATCAGTTAAAGTACTATTTGAAAAGAAACGTTTAGAAATTTTAATTAATTCGGACGATGTTGAAAAATATCGTGAAGTACGAGGACAAGTAGAAATCGTATTCTCACAAATGTTTAGTGCACACGTGGATGGGGTAAAACTATTTGAAATCTTTACAACTATCTCAAAAGATATTACACTACGTTATACAGACCAAAAAATTATTGTGAAACTACCAAAGGTAAATGATGGACTAAGATTAGCAATTGAAGTATTAGTTAGAAGCAAAGAGGCCAAGAAAAATGAGAATTGATAAATACTTAAAAGTATCACGAATTCTAAAAAGAAGAACAATCTCTAAGGAGTTGGCACTTCATCAAAGAATTGAAGTAAATGGAAAACTTGTAAAACCATCATATGATGTAAAAGTAGGAGATATAGTGACAATTACTTTTGGTCAAAGACAAATGACTGTAAAGGTACTTGAAACCGCAAATTTCACCAAAAAAGCGGATGCACCAATGATGTATGAAGTAGTAGATGAGAAATGGTTAGAGGATTCATCTTGCGAATAAAGTAATTGAAACATATAATAGTAATGTCAAGAAAGGAGAAGTACAATGAGCCAAAACAGACCAACTCAACAACAAGTACGGAGAAGAGTTGTAAAACGTAAAAAACCTAAAAGAACGATGCGTCCATTAACCAAGCTATTGTGCATATCAGTTATTCTCTTTTCATGTTGGCTAATTTATGGAGTAATTGAAGAAATTGGAACTACATTTGCGCTTCAACAACAATTAAAAGACGTTAAAGTAAAGTTAGTCACAATTCAAGATGAAAATGAACAATTAGTATCACAAAGAGATAAACTAACTGATCCAAATTATGTTCAAAGTTATGCTAGAGGAAATTATATGTTAACAAAAGATGGAGAGAAAATTTACTATCTTCCATCAAAAGAGAAATAGACTAAGAAGGACTTGTTCAATTTGAACAAGTCCTTTGATATATCATCATTAAATATTCCATCATATTTTGCGCATCACTAGAATCATAATTAAAGTGTAATCCATTAACTACATCATTGGTAAGTATTTGATATAGTTCACACATGTTGAATAAGGATTTCCAAATGTTTTTAATATTACCATCACAATAAGTAGCTAAATATAAACAATAAGTATCACCCTCTAAATAGTCTTTATAGAATTTACCTAACTTACCAGGAGAAACATGGAAGTCATGATGTAATCCAATATACCAATCAACCATTTTATTTAACATATCTCGACAATAAACGTTCAACATAGTCATCGCATAGGGAACTTCATTACGTGCTAATCCTTTTGAGACATTATTTAAGCACCACCAAAACTCATTATGGCAAGCATCAAATATTTCTTGTGTGGGCTTTTTAGTGTGATAATCAGAATCGTTGGATTCAGGGAGAGAACTTAAAATTTGATCTTTATCAAGAAGTATAGTAGTTAAGCTAGAATTAAATATGTTATGGATAGACTCACTAATAAGTTCTATATGTAAATCAATACGGTTACCATCTTTAAATAGAATGAGCCAAGTATAACTGCTATTAAAATCAGTATTCTCTTTTAATCCAGTAGTACAATCAATTAAATCAGGTTCTTGAATCATGCATATTTCACCAAATGTATGTATCCAAGATTGATCGACTATAAACTGTTGAGTAGTTGTTACACCAAAAACAATATCAAAATCTTGATAAATATCTTTCTTAATATTAGGGTTAACTCTAGATCCATTCATATAAACGACACGAACATCATTTCTATTGTTAGCCATGTCCATTATAAGCTGCATCATTTCGTTGTCAGTTTTCATCTTGTTCACCATCCAAACTATAGATATCATCTTATCATGTTTAATTAGAAAGAACAAAATTCAGTAAAATCTATTCTGTGATTTATAAAATAAGGAAAGAATTTCAAAAAAACTATCATTTTCTAATAATTTTATCTTTATATCTTGAAATTTGGAAAGTTGCTTATATTTGTGATTTTTCGTTATAAATAACATGAATTATTTTTTGCAAGTTTTACTGAACCTTACGCACAACGAAATTTAAATAAGGATACAGCACTTTCTTGTCCCGATGAATTAATTAAATAATTTACATTATATAAAGGTAGACGCGTTAATAACAGCATCGCTGAAAGCATGCTCGCTAAAATTTCTACACTTCTCTTCAATACAAAAGGTATTCGAAATCATAAACGCATAAAAAAAGCCAAATTTAATGGGCTGATTTGACTACTGGCATCCTCGAAATGATTCCCTAATATTTCACACTACTTGTCATATAGTTCATATCTTGACGCAAAATCCATACAGTATACATAGATTTATACCACAAGCGTATCAATTGAATATACATATGAAGTTTGGATTCGTTATAATCATAATAAAATATAACAAGCAGTTATTGAAATAATAAACGATATTAAATCAATCAATATTAACTCTTTTATACTTGATTTTAGATACTGAAAATACATTACTTGAAGTAGCTTTCCTAAAACTAGAAATGTTCCAAACATAAAAGGTATACTATAATTTTCAAGCGTAAATACATTAGCGAAAAATGTAGTAGCGCACATTGCATATAAAACTGCTTGTAAATACCCAGCTATATTAAAATCATTCATGTAATTCATACATAAATAAAATAAATATTTTCTAAATAGAATTTCGCCCAATAATGTTATAACAAGAACTTGCAAAATAAACATAATAAATTCGAAATCAAACACTTCAGTTATATCTCGCTTAAAGACATATGAAAAGACAAAAGATAAATACGCAATAGCAAGTAATATAAACAAAATTTTCTTTTTTGAAGTATCTTCATTTGAAATACCATTAGTACAAGTAATTATTTTATGTTTAAGTAAATATTTTAATGCCAGAATTATTACAATTTCAATTAAAATGATTAATAACATATTCATATGATCCCTTATCAAAAGTAGATGTGTTACCTGTTTTTTTTATTATACATACTATTAACTCTTTAGTATACTCTTATCACCTCTTATTTCTAAATTTGATTCTTTTCTAATTAAATTTATTATCCTTCATTTTACATCCACTACATCCTTGTTTGTATTATATTTTGATTATTATAATTTATAAATATGATTTGTTTGAATAGTCAAATTTGTGTCTGAATAGACAATCAACTATTTATTTTAGGAGATATAATTAAATTGAATTATTATGTGTTAAAATTTAACTATACTCTTGAGAGGTGTTCTATGCATAAAATAGCTGTAATAGATGATGTTTCTCTATTTCTCTAATGCAAGTTTAACTGTTTTTGATATGAGTTAGTCAAGTAAGTTTACAGTTTTTAGGAGAAAGTAGAATATTTTGATAGATAACTTAGATATATAAAATTAACTTATTCTGGATTGCATCCCAGGAGTACTTAAAGAAGATTAGTTTTAGTATGGTTAGTTGAATTACAAATAGATAAATCGGAATATAGATTTAACGATAATTATTTTGTTTATTCTTTTCTAACATAATGTTCACCTATCTTTATTACATTAATATATAGTGAGAAAGCAAAGGTAATTCTAAATTAAGATAAATACTTCAAATGAATTATCAGTATTCTTGATTAAAATATCTCCGCTATATTTTTTAACAACTCTTTTTATAGTCGTTAAACCGAAGCCATGTAAAGCATCATGTGTTAACTCATTTGATTCCATAAAAGAATTAGTAATAGAAATTTGTAGTTTTTTATTAAATGTTTTAATCGTTAGATAAATTGTTTTATCGACTCCAATATGCTTTAAAGAGTTATCTAATAAATTTGATAATAATAGAAAAAAATCATCATCATCTACTTCAATATCATTTACAATATTTATATTAGAAACTATATTAATATCATTATTTAATGCTTCGTAGTATTTAACATTTAAAACGTTGTTAACTATTAAATTAGAAGTGGTAAATGGTATAAAAACCTTATCAACTTTATAAATATAATTATCTATGAGTTTAGAAACTAAAGAATCATTTAGAGAATTAATTTGATTTTTGTCAATTAAAGTCAACACATGTTTTAAATCATGGCGTATTGATAATAATTCTGATTGTGATTTAACTAAATTGTTAAAATCACTAATTTGATCATTCAAAATTTTATTTTCATAAATACTTCTTAAATAGTTATCCTGGCGAATACCAATTCTATAAAAAAGAATACAAATTAATATTGTAAAAACTATTAAGCAATAAGTTGATAAAATCAAAAGATTAGAATTTACAGTATTAGAAAATATCATTGTCTCAAGTGAAGTGAAAATCGCTTTTATCAACAAGAATAACAAAAATAAAATTATGTACTCTGAAGTAGATAACTTATTTTCAAATGATTTAAATAATTTAATAATAAACACCGATAATATAAAGAAAATAGCAAGTGCAACAATAGTAATTAATTTACTCCAATCTGAAAGCAGTCTTGAATAATCAAGTATTCCATAAAAAATATAACTGCTTGAAATGATAACTAACGAGTAAATGTTGGAAATTAATACAAATGGTAAAATACTTATAGTTAATTTTTTAAATATTGAATCTTTACCAATCCAACTTAAATATAACAATAAAATTAAGATATCTATTATAAATAAATATTTTTCGAATCCAATATAGTAATTTACAATTGTAATAAAACTAATACTAAACATTAAATAAATAAATGCTGGACAAATAATTTTTTTGTCTTTTCTTGTTGATAAGGAAGTCGCAAGAAATAAAATGGTTGATGATTCTACAATGTTGATAAATAAATCAAATATGTTCATTTTTTATCACCTTCTTGACATATAGATTAAATAGTTTTGTTTAATTGATTTAATTTTGTTTTGAGAAACAGGCAATTCAATCCCATTTTTAAGTTTAATCCTACTATCATAAATAGAATCAATCGCTTCAGCATTCACTAAAAAGGAATAATGAATTTTAATAAAATTGTTATTTGCGATTTCTGTTACCAACTTTTTCATAGTTTTTCGTTCTTTTAGTATTTCGCCATTAAATAAATGTATATATAAATCGTTATAATTAACTTCAAAGTAAGCTATTTCAAAATAGTTTAAAATTCGAATATTTGTTCTATTTACATATTCATACTGTTTATATCGAGATTTTAAAATATTTATAACTTTATCTAATGCTTTCTTAAAATCACTCTCAATATAGCTTTTTCTAATAAAATAACTAGCTTCAAGGCTAAATGAATCAAATACTAAGTCTGCGTGTTGAGAACAAAAAATTATGATTGCATTTTTATTAGCTTCGTTGATTTTTCTTGCTAAATCAAAACCATTAATAAAAGGCATATCAATATCGAGAATATATAATAAATAGTCATTAATGATATTTTCGTTAATTTCGTTATCAGAGTATGTGGTTATATCAAATTGAATGATAGATTCATTTTCTATGAAATTAAAGCAAGTCAAAAGAGTACTTAAATCTTTTTCATTATCATCGACAATAACGGTTTTAATTTGCATTTTTATCCCCTATAGTATTTAGATTTTTTTAATAAACCCATTAATAGTGATGTATAAATGATTGAAATACTAATGGGTTTATATAAATTGATGTTAAATCCTATAAAAATTATATATAAAATAAGAAAAAAACACAAAGAATATAACACAATATCTTTATTTCGATATTTATTTATCGGGTTTAACGGGGCAAAAATATGCTCAACTGGAGCGTGTCGTATAATGTAATATGAACATAATATAGTTAATAAAATATTAAGGTATTTATTAAAAATAAAACTGTTAATCAAAAGACAGAACAAAAAATACAACAAATTATAGCTTATTAGGCAACCAAGTTTAGTTTTACTATGGTAACCCCCTGAATGGACTCTTAATTGGCTAAAAACAGCAATGTATGTAAATCCAATTATAATATTTTGAAAATAGAATGATTGAACAATTACGCCCAGAAAACCAATTGTATCAAATAGGATAATTTGAATGCCGTGTTGGAAAAGCACATACATTTCATCATCAAGATTTAAAAACTTTGTTAGAGTATTTTTCATTTTAGTATCACCTACAACTTATAGTATATTGCTTCGATAATATAAACAATTACGTTGTGATAAAACATTGATTTTGTGTGAAATAATAATATATCACAGAAAACAAGCGTTATTTCACAAAGGGATTGCTTAATCTGCTTTGTTTAAATAAAGTCAAATTATAAAAAAGAGGTACTCTATGAAAAGTACACTTAATTGGATTATTAATCAAATATTACACATTGCAAGATCAAATTTGTTATCAACCTCAAGAAGTGGAGTGTTTCAAGAAGATAGTAGAGAACTTAGGAAAAAATGGAGTAATTGATAGAATAAAATAATGTAATTAAAGAAAGAAAGGAACAGTATATGGCAAGGTATAAAAATGGAGACTAGCTAGTAATTGGTGAGTAAGAATTTCAAGAAACTAAACAATTCATTTTAATGAAAAAGGAGAGATAAAATGAAAAAATTATTTATTACTTTAGCACTAAGCTTCTTAATATTACCAATATTATCTAATCAATCAATTGAAGCAAAGGCAGAGGAAATAGCTAATGCAAAAAATCAAACATGTGCGTTTGCAGTGACAAATAACGACATGTTACCAATTTTAATTGAAGATAATAGTTATTTTGAAATGACTAGAGGTGCAATTCTAAGAGTCAATGTTAATAAAACTTATTCAATTTATATTCAAGATGGAAAAGGAAGTTGCTCTAATTATGCTCAAGTAAGAGTAACTGGGTATTACACTTATGATAATGGGAATGGAAATATTGTGGATTCTTCAATTAATGCAGTAGTATCAAGTGTTCCTACGCATTGGAATTTTAAAATAACAGGAGTTTCAAAGAATGTTTCTTCTTCTAATTTATCCGTTTTAATTAGGTTTGAGTCTTCGGTTGATGATCCGTATTCTTGTATGGTAGGTGGTGGGGTTTGGTATAGTGCTCAAACTATAGCTCTAAAGTAACTTAATCATTGAATTTTTATGATAGTAAGGAGAAATAAACAATGAGAAAGGAAATCGCAATAATCTTGATTACATTTTCGATAGAAGGAATAGTATTTCTTGTGGGTGTTAATCAAGGCTTTACTCTGGTAATTCAAGGGCTTTTAATAACAGTTATTATTGTAGGAGTTTTATTGCTATATATATTAAACAGAAAAAGTAGTATTTATTGGGGAAGATTTAAAGATCACTTTAAAGGTAATGATGATTAAATGCATCCAATAACGGCGTTTATTCTTAAGTAATTGAATCGTTGTTTACATACTTAGAGTCGGATTATGTACCTGAAAGTGAATGTTCTAAAGGCTATAATTATTATTTACAAGCTCGAAGAGAGCATATTGTTAATCCTTCAACAACAGTTAAGGGAACATGGGAATCATAAATATATAGATTAGTTTTATATTAAGAAATTAATATGACAGACTGCAATTGATTTTATATAATTCAAATCATAGTAATTAAACTGTTAGATTTATAATTGTGGAGTTACAAACATATAAGTGAGTAACTCCGTATTACTTAAAGGAGTGATAGGATTTGCTTGGTATTATGAAAAGAAACTATGTATATATACTTATTTTTATCATTTGTTTTCTGACTTTTTGTAATGGAATCCTACATCAAGCTAATTTTTTTGAAATCATCAGTAGGGCATTAACTGAACCAGGATATATTAATAATTTTTTTATGGCATTAGAAACGGTAGAATATCGAGCAATTAATCCAACGCTTTTTAATCTAATACAATATATCTTTAGCTCGCTATTACGAAGAGGTATACAATATGATGTTGCAGTAATATTTGGTTCACAATTACTTCAAATGTTGTTACCTTTTTTTGCAATTATTGGAGGAGTGAAATTTTACTACTACTATAATAGTATTATGCAATTTGAATTTGGTCAGAATAATAGAAAGAATTATCGTTCTACAATTGGATGGTATATAGTGAAAAATTGTTTTAAGATAGGTGTATCTATTTATGGTGCGTACATAATTTATTTAGGGTTTGTATTACTGTTTTTTCAAGGAAGTTTAGGTGCAGAATCAAGAAGTTTATTTAGTGATTTAATAGGTAATAACCTGTATGTGAATCATACAACAATCTACTTTATGTTGGAGGGGTTAATAACAACGTTCTTAATGCCAATTACTTATACAGCATTATCTCAATCAGTAGTCTTACTTGGGTGGAATTTAAAAGAGGTTATCGCTACACCTATTGTTTATTATTATGGTATGGCTACAATAGGATATGCTTTATACTCATTCATACCTAGTTTAGCTATTTATATAAATCCAACTGTTATAATGGCAAATGGATCTTATGATTTTAACTCGTTACTTATTATTTTGGTAAATATGACTCCTCTGTTTATAGCATTTGTTATCTATATGAGGAGGACCAAGCGTGCAGAAATATAAAAAAACAATTGTCATAGCTATAATATTTTCAGCATTTTTGATTGTATACTCTTGTATATTCTTGATAAATGGAAATTTGCAGTATTCATTATATGCTAGAATACTGAAAGATTATACATACTGTTTTTGCTTTAGCATTCTTTTGTTTATGATGTTGAAAAATGATATAGATGAATATTTGCTAATAGGAAAATTTAAAAGTTTCAATGAATATACGTGGTATCAAATAAAAGAGAAGTTTATTACATATGCAATCTTCTTTGCAATTGTTACATCAATTCAAACTATATTTTATATGCTTATAGATCCATATTTTAATTTTGTTACATTAATATATCGTAATATCATATTTTATTTTCTAATTAATTTTGTAAATTATCTTATTGTATTGTGCAGGGTAAAAAGTAAATCAAAATGTACGATTAGTTTATGCTTGTTGTGGCTGTTTCTAATTTTTGCTGCAAATATTTTTCCACCAACTTCTATGATTCGTAGAATAGATATTTTCGTTTTGATAGAGAAAATTGATGTTTTTCTTATTATTAGATATTCGGTTATAGTTTTAATAATAATTGTAATTAAGCAGTTTAAAGTATTAAATAGAAAAGAGTTTTTAAAAAAATGGCTGGATTAAATCGGAAATTATTAGTAATTAAAGTTGCAACTATATTTCTTATTGGTTATTTTCTGTTTTTATTACCCCAACATGTAGATATTCCTTATATAGATTCATATCATTTACAATTCTTAAACTATGATATATATGCACAATTTGGCTATTTTAAGGGAAGTATGAGTTTTATTGTATTGTTTATTTTGTTGTTTTATTTCATTTATCATAGTCAAATTTCAGTGCTAAGCGAAAATACTTCATATTTAAGTATGGTGTTCACTCGTTTTAAAAGAAAAGAAATAATATATGCTGTACTAAAGGATAGCTTAATTGATAATGGTATTGCTTATATAACGGGAATTTGTTGTGTCATTCTCTTAGATATTATTAGTAATTTCATTGTCTATCGAATGATTATGTTTTCTTTAATTGAATATGTAATGTTTAGCATTTATTACTTTAAAATAATTATTTACATCTATGTAATAACTTCGGGATTAAGACTGATGACGTTTGTTAAGAATACAGGACGTTATACCATTTATGGATACATAGGATTTATAGTAGCTCTAATGCTCGATTTATTCTTAAATACTCGATTTATAGGAATGTCTTGTAGTGCAAGTCAAACCATTATTTGGTGTTTAGTAGATTCACTATTATCATTATTCATATTGTATCGTGTAATTAGAAAATTTTTAAAGGAGAAGGAGTTCTACTATGATTGAATTGAGAAAGGTATCTAAAAGTTTTTCTGATAATGTTTTGTTTGATCAGGTGAGTTTTAAGTTTAATGAGCAAAAATGTAAAATTAAAGGATTAAATGGAACTGGCAAAAGTGTTTTACTAAAAATTATTGTTGGCTTCAGTGTGCCAAATACAGGAGAAGTATACTATGATGGGCTATTACTAGGGAGTGAAAGTGATTTTTTACCAAATGCAGGTATTAGTATAAATGCGCCTGAATTTATGAAAAATTGGTCAGGAATGGAGAATTTGATGTACTTGGCTAAAATAAAAAATATTAGTGATAAAAATAAAATTGATGAACTAGTAGAATATTTTGGGTTGAAAAAAGATATAAAGAAACAATATAAAGCATATTCATTGGGTATGAAACAAAAAATGCGGATTATTCAAGCTTTGATGGATGAGCCAAAGTATTTAATTCTTGATGAACCTTTTGATGCTTTAGACCAAGACAGTAAAAATTCTTTAAAAAACTATTTAAACAAATATTTGAGTGAAAATATAAATAGACAATTAATTTTTACAAGTCATGAAGAAGAAGATGATAGTTTTGCTCAAGAAATCGTATTTATAAATAATAAGAAAATCATTGTTAAATAGAGAAATTAGATTAATAAATACTTATATTCGTGAAGTAAAATGTTGTCATAAAAAATTTAAGTAATATTATCTTATATTTTTAATTTCCAAATAATAGAAAGACATAATTTTTTGAAAATATATGAAAAAAAATATTTTGAATTTTACAATCATAATAATTATAATAGCAATTTCAATTGGCACTTATATTAATAATTATGTGGGTTATTTTGTTAGAGTTATGGGGTCAAGTATGAGTCCGACTTTGGATGATGGTGATTTTGGTATTACTTTCATTGTTGATGAAAGAACAAAATTAAAACGCTTTGAAATAGTAATCTTAAAATTGAAGAATGGTGAAGAAATTATAAAGCGCATTATAGGGCTGCCTGGTGAAAAAATTTATTGTCATAACAATACTATTTATATAAATGATTTACCGTTAATTGAATCTTATTTATTAAATAGTAAAACAGACGATTTCGAATTAATAGAAATAAATGAGGAACAATATTTTGTTCTCGGTGATAATCGCAAGGAATCAAATGATTCTAGATTTTATGGAACGTTTAATCGATCGCAAATATCAGCGTATAATTTTATTGAAATTAATCACATCAAGTAAGCATTTGAAACACACTACTTTATCAAATCCGTTGATAGAGCAACGTATTAAAACAAGAGAACAGTCAGCGATCTATAAAATTATTTATAGTAGTGCTTTAACTATCTTCTTAGTAGGGATGTATTTAACGATTATGCTTTATACAAAAAAAGAAATTAATGCATTGAAGAGAGATTGTGTATTAATATCTTCAATTGGTTCATCAATGAATACTATGAAATTAAGTATAATTAAAATGAGAAGCTTGTTTTATTTATTTCTTATTGTAATTGTATTTATTACTGTTTATGGAATGAAGCAATTTGAAATAATTGATTCTAGCTTGGCGAATATTTTATTGGTAGTTGGAATAATTGGAACTACGATTTACTTACTCATATCGTTATTTATAATAAGTGGATGGAAAACTAAAGATATCGCATTGACATTAAAAGATGATAAATAAAAACGTGAAATTTGATATGATCATTTCAAAGTAAACAATGAAAAAAACTATTTATCCAAAGTAACTAGTAATATTGTTAATATAAATAATAAGGATGTGATAAAACAGTAATTTCGTGTTAAACATTAATATATTAGTATATTATTAAAGTATAAATTTTCTTCTATATTGAAAGAGAAACTGAACATAATACTTGTTAGACATAAATGTTATTAGCTAATGTTTGTACAAAACAAATGAAGTTTCAAATGTATTTTCATATAATACCTATAATAAACCATTGAAAATAATAGTCGTACTAGATCTACTTGTGAAATGAAATATGCAATTGATCGAAATTAAGTACATATGTACTTGATGCATGGTACAATGTTGATATAGATACAAGGAGAGTTATACAATGAAAAGTATGGGTAGATTAATGATAATATTATTAGTAATTATGAGTACTTTTGGTGTTGTTTTAGCTGAGGATACAAGACATGAAATAAATAAGCATAATTATTCTTATTCTTCGATTGGAAACGAATTTGATCATGCTAATGAAAAGGGTAGAACTGAATGTATGAGGACATACATTGGTGTTTGTGATGATTGTGGAACATACTATTACACAAATGTTCATCTTTATTGGTATGAGGCTTAGATAGTCATAGAAAGATGTGAAAACATGAAAAGTATCTATTTGGCTAAACAAGGGATTTTAGGGAGAAAAAAAGAGAACTTTATTTTAGTATCGATGATAATCTTGTCGATAATTTTTTTGATTTCATACTTAGTTTATAATCAAAGTAGTTTAAGAAGTTTAGAGGAATCTCGTAGAAATTTATATGGTGAATGGTATTCAACTACATACAATGTAGATAAACCAATAGCTAATGTAGATGGTATTAGTAGTATTATTGAACAAAATGCTCTTATTTATGATAACAATATGATTCTTGGATCAATAGGCAAAGTTGACCAACAATTTGAGAAGTTAAGTAGAGTACATTTGTTAAGTGGTGTATACCCTACTAATGAGAATGAAATTGCATTATCAACATCAGTATTAGATAGCTTGGGATTTTCTTATGATTTAGGAAGTGTGGTTAAAATTCCATATCTTCCTAATAATTTTGATATGTTAAAATTACAACAACCAATAATTGAAACAGAATATATCGAATATAAATTAGTGGGAATATTGCCTGCTTATGATGTTTTTTGGCAAAAAAATAATGAAGTTCCTTTAGTGAATGCTATTGTTTTTGATTTTAAAGAAGGTTATCCAACAAAGTATCAAATTTTATGGAAAGGCTCTGATGAATTTGATACGTATAAGCTTGTAAGCCAACAAAGTAAAGATGTTGTGATTAATGAATTTGCGTACCCTAAACAAGATGGGTTTAATACATCATTATTATTAATAGAAGGTGGTGTAATCGGATTAGCGTTTATTTCAAACTTGATTATTTACTCCCTTTTATTAAACAAACGTAAGCGTAGTTTCTTAACTATGTCTAATCTAGGTGCTACTAAAGCAATGATTGTTAAAGTTGTATTTATTGAGTCTATATTGATTCTAACATTTAGTTTTATTATAGGAATACCTATAGGATTTATTGTTGGAGTATTAATTAGTTTATCATCTTTAAATATTGTTTTAAGTATCCCGTGGATTCAAATAAGCTATTTATTAATATTGTTGTATGGGGTTAGTTTTGTTTCGTTTCTTTTATCATCATTAATGCTAAAGGTTGATAATCCAGATACACTGCGTAATGAAAAAGTGAAAAAGATAAATAAGGTAAGTATCGCTTCTAAAAATAAAATATCAGTAATCGTTTTAACATTAATTATTTTATTTGTATCCATAGGTACATTATATTTATCAAGATGGTCTATGATGGCATATGATAAAAATGCCCCTTATGCAGCGTTAAATATTCAAAGTAAATCTGAAGGATTCTTTGATGAAAAAATAATAAGTGATTTAAACCAAATACCTGAAGTAAAGGAAGTAGCTGCTTACAATTATATACCGATGGAATATTTTGTTACTTCTCAGGAAATTAGAGAAAGTAAAACATTCAATGATTTATATGATTCAACTATAGAACCAAAGCCTGTTCATTTTTATAAACGGGGAATTTTATCAACTCATTTCTTTGTTTTATCAGATTCAGAAAGTGATGTGTTAATTGAACTATCTAATATGAATGCTGAGGATATAGAAAGATTTAAGAAGGGTGAAGGCGTTATTTACTACCAAATGCAATTAATTAAAGATATTGATTCAAATATGGTATATGATTCTTCGGTTGAAGGAAATATTAAAGGGTATGAACTTCTTGAATCACCTGTATATAGAGGTAGCATGTTAGCTTTATCAAATAATCAATTTGTAAATGAAGAAGGACATGATTATACAATTCCTAATGTCTTTGAGAATGAGTTAGAGGTTTTAGGAATAGTAACAGGTTTGAATGATAAATTATTAATAGGAAATAATACACCTATATCAAATGGAGACATATTTGTATCACAAGCATTTAATAAGAAATTAATGCAACGGATGGAAGAAAGAGTAGTGCATACTGATGAATATAGTAACATTAATGTGACAATAGATAAAAACTCATCATATTCAACAAGGAAATCGATTGCTTCTATCGTTACATCAAGAGGTGGATTATTACAATCAGATAGTTATGAAATTGTGGAACAGTTGTACAGAGAATGTAGTCAAAAGTCATTAATAATAATTCTTTCAGGATCACTGGTTGTCTTATTTAGTATGGTTCTTCTTTGGAATATAGTAAGTTCTTCATTGTTGATGGAGCGTAGAAGAATAGGTATACTTCAAGCACTTGGGGTATCTAATAAAAAATTGTGTCTTTCTTATATTAAAAAAATATCCATGATGATTATACCGATAAGTGTAATAGTTAATGGATTAATAGTGGTAGTAATGAATTTTATAAATCAGCCTAAATATTTAATGGACTTTACAAAGATATTTGTCTATGGAAATTATATTTACTTTGATTATCCGATTTTAATGCAAGTGGCATTAAACGGTATTCTTATTTTAGTGTTAGCACTTATACAAATATATCCATTATACAAAATGATTAAGGATCAACCAATTCATAATATGAAGGACTATGGAGGAATATAAAATGGGTAAGCTCATTCAAATTAAGAATCTTGTTAAGAAATATGATGATAAAACGGTAGCCGTTAATGATGTTAGCTTCAGTGTAGATGAAGGATCAGTAGTATCAATTATTGGTCGAAGTGGCAGTGGGAAATCTACATTATTACAACTTCTAGGATTATTGGATAAACCAACAAGTGGAAGTATATTATTAAATAATCAGGATATAAGTCAGTTTGATGATACAAAAAGAGCTTTATATAGAAGAAAAAAAATAGGCATTATATATCAAAACTTCAATTTACTACCTGAGTATTCAATCAAAGATAACATATGCTTACCTCTATTGCTTGATAATGAAAAAATAGATCAAGCATATTTTGAAGAACTTGTTGATTTACTAGGATTAAAGCAGTTATTGTCAAAGCAGCCTTATCAATTGTCAGGAGGTGAGCAACAACGCGTTGCAATAGCACGGGCCTTTATAATCAAACCAATATTGATTCTTGCGGATGAACCTACTGGTAACTTAGATAAAGCTAATGGGGATAGAGTTATGGATTTAATGCTTAACACAGCAGAAATACTAAAAACAACTGTTATATTTGTTACCCATGATAATACATTGGCAAAGTGTGCGGGTAGAATACTTGAAATGAGTGATGGAATACTAGTAACATCAACTATGTAAAATTGCACAATAATTTAAAATTAAATGAGGTTATGAATGTGGTCAAACAAAAAACTGATCACATTTTTTAATTTTATAAAAAACATTTGCTTGTTACGTTACGTAATGAATTATAATCAAGACAGAGGTAAAAGATATGAATGAAAACTATTTAACAATTGGCGAAGTAGCAAAGAAGATGAATGTAACAGTAAGAACATTACAATACTATGATACAGAAGGATTATTAAAACCTTCAATGTTAAGTGAGGGTGGAAGAAGATTATACACTTCTAAAGATTTGATTAAGCTCTATCAAATATTATCATTTAAGTCGCTAGGATTCTCTCTAGAAGACATAAAAGAACGAATCTTAAAAATGGATACACCAGAAGAGGTTTGTTTATTATTAAAGCAACAAGAAAAGATCATTGAAGAACAAATCAAAGCTATGAAATTAGTTAAAACTTCACTTAGGGCATTAAAAGAAGAAGTTATTCAAATGAAAGAGGTTGATTTTAATAAGTACGCAGACATTATCCAACTTTTAAAAATGGGGAATAAAGAATATTGGGTTATAAAGTTGTTTGACGAAGAACTAATGGATTATTTTAAGGAACGTTTTACTGATCATGAAGAAGATGGAAAAGAAATCTTAAATACATATAAAGAAGTAGTTGAAAAGGCCATAAACCTTAAGAACAAAGGTATAGCTCCTGAAAGTGATGAAGCAATTGAACTTGCATCAAAATGGTGGGAAATGATTATGGAGTTTACTAAAGGAGATTTTACATTGTTAGGAAAATTAATGGAATTTAATGATAATAAGGACAATTGGGATCAAGAAATGGCTAGCAAACAAAAAGAGATAGATGATTATATTGGTCATGCGATAGATGCATATTTAAAAAGTATTAATGTAAAGTTTCCACTGGAGGAAAAGTAAAATGAATTATGCAATAGAGTGCAATAATCTTAAAAAAAGATATGGGAAAAATGAAGTTTTAAAAGATATAAGCTTTAAAGTAGAAAATAATGAGATATTTGCATTATTAGGGACAAATGGTGCAGGAAAAACAACAACATTAGAGTGCATTGAGGGGCTACGTAAATATGATGGTGGATCAATAGTTATAACTGGTAAAATTGGTGTACAATTACAAAATTCATCATTATTAAAAACAATGAAAGTAAAGGAAGCAATTCAATATTTTTCAAAATGGAATCATGTTGAACCAGATAATGAACAGATAAATCGAATGGGTTTAAAGGATATCTTAGATAAGAAGTATAGTGACTGTTCAACGGGTCAAAAAAGAAGATTACATCTTATTTTAGCTCTCGTAACTGATCCTGATATTTTGATTTTAGATGAACCAACTGCGGGATTAGATGTTGAGGGTAGGGTGGCATTGCATGATGAAATTAGAAGATTAAAAAGTAATGGGAAAACAATTTTATTAGCAACTCATGATATGAGTGAAGTAGAAGAGTTAGCTGATCGTTTAGGAATCGTTAAAGATGGCAAAATAGTTTATACAGGGACACCACAACAACTGAAACAACATTTACAATCTGAAGCGAAAATATATTTTGAAATTAAAGATAAAATAGATTTTGGTAAACTGACAGATTCCATCCAGAATAAAAATTATAGCTATATGATAGAAACATCTGATATCACATTAACATTACATGAATTGACTGAAATCGTTGTATCACAAAAATGTAAATTTGAGATGATTCAAATAGAATATTCAAGTCTTGAAGATCAATTTATGGCACTTACAAAGGAGAATTAAATTATGAGTTCATTATTATATAGCATTATACTTCAATGGAAAGTAGATATTAGAAACAAAGATATTTTACTTACTTACTATTTAGTTCCTATTTTATTTTATATATTTGTAGGCAATGTATTTACATCTGTTATGCCTAATATAGAAGAGACATTAACACAATCAATGGTGATATTTGCAATACTCATGGGAACTTCAATAGGAAGTCCACAACCAATTGCTGATGTATTTACAACAGATATTAAAAAAGGATATCAAGTTAGTAATATCCCACTAGGGTCAGTGGTGCTTGTAAATTATATATCTGCATTTGTACATATGTTAATAGTTAGTTGTATCATTATCTTTAGCGCACCACTAATTTTTCAAACAGCAATACCTACTTCACTTAGTTTTTGGATTGGGCTTGTGTTATATATAATTACAAGTGTATTTATTGGTAGTTGTTTAGGAGTTTTAGTTAAGAGTTCATCAAAACTAACAATGATTTCACAAGTTGTATTCTTACCATCAATGATGTTATCGGGGATTATGTTTCCTAATAACATGCTTCCAGATGTTTTTCAAACAATATCAAAACTATTTCCAGCAACTTGGGGATTTGAACTTATGTGTAGTAAAACTATATTAACTACTAATATCTATATTTTATTAATTATTTCTTTAATTTGTTATGTAGTACTTTGTGTGCAAATTAATAGAGTAAAAAAAATATAGTTATCAGTATATAGTAAATAAAATGGATATGAAGTAAACAGTGCTTTAATAAGTTACTGTTTTTCTTTTTGGTTAACAATACAGATAGTAAAAATTGACAGATAACAATTATTAGTTTAAAATGAACAGTGTTCAGTTTAAGAGGGAGGAATCAATATGTATAAGAAGTTAGAATCAAAAGAAGATATTCTACAAGAATCAATTGAGCTTGTAAAAGTATCGGGATTTAAGGAATTAAATATCCGAGGTCTTGCAAAGCAATGCGATGTTTCTGTGGGTACTATTTACAATTATTTTCCATCTAAACAAGAACTATTAGTAGAAACTGTTGAAATGATTTGGCGAAAAGTTTTTCATAATCAAGTATGTGATTATGAGAAGAGTAACTTTTTACAAGTTCTTAACTGGCTTGAAACATGTTTAAGAAATGGTGCTAAAGAGTTTCCAGATTTTTTATCAAAACATAACCAGTATTTTAGTGGTAAAGAAGTACAAGCGGGCAAAAAACAAATGAGTGAATATTTTGAACATATGCAAAGGGGAATATTGTATTCTCTACAAGAAGAAAAGAAATTATGTAAAACACTTGAAGTTCAATGTATTAGCCAAAAGGATTTTATTGATTATGTAATATGGAGTTTAGTAGATTGTATTACTAATAATCGCAAAACTGATGTATTAATTAAAATGATTGAAACGATGAATTAGGAGGTAATTTATGCAAGCAATTATGGAAACAGGGTTTGATGTAATCTATTTATTTACAGTCATAACTTTAGGAATTATCATGGTTAGAAAAGGCAAAACAAAGGAAGCAAAATTGTTTGGAATAATGGCTATAACTCTTGGCTTAGGTGATTCATTTCACTTAGTACCTAGAGCATTAGCATTATGTACAACAGGATTAGAAAGTTTTACAGTGGCATTAGGCGTAGGTAAGTTCATCACATCGATAACAATGACAGTATTTTATATTCTTCTTTACTATGTATGGCGTTTACGTTATAAGGTTGAGGGTAATAAAGAACTAACATTCAGTATCTATGCATTAGCGGTTATTCGCATTGCGCTATGTTTATTCCCACAAAACATGTGGACCAGTGCACTTGCACCATTAAGTTGGGGAATCTATCGTAATATTCCGTTCGCAATTATGGGTTTAATAATCATCGTCTTGTTTTACAAGAGTGCTAAGGAACACAATGATACATCATTTAAATATATGTATTTAACGATTGTATTAAGTTTTGCATTTTATATCCCAGTAGTACTATTTGCAGATACAATTCCTTTAGTAGGGATGTTGATGATTCCAAAGACTTGTGCATACGTCTGGACAGTTTGGATTGGATATCAAGATATGAAGAAAGCAGGTAATAACTAATGAAAAAAATGATTAATGTAGCGTTTATTTATAGTATTGTAGCTATGATAGCGGGTGTATTCTATCGTGAGTTTACAAAGTTCAATGGGTTTGTTGGAGTTACATCTTTAGGAAAAATGCACGTGCATTTACTAGTATTAGGTTCACTGTTTTTTCTAATCCTAGGGTTGTATTGTGATCGTGTTAAGGTAGAAGATCAAAAAGGATTTAACACTGCGTTTATTGCGTATAATGTAGGGTTGTGTTGGATGGTAGTAATGATGTTAGTACGTGGCATTTTACAAGTCCTAAATACTCCATTGTCATCAGGAATCAACGCAGCTATTTCTGGTGTTGCGGGAATCGGTCATATTATTCTAGGAGTAGGATTAGTACTAATCTTTCTTAAACTAAAAAAAGCAGTCAAATAAAAAAATACCTTGTGAAAAGAATTGAGTTCTAATCACAAGGTTTTATTATCTATCATTTCCTTTATAGTAATGGATTGTAAGTTAAAGTGTATATAAATGCGAGCGTAAAATCTCTAAAATAGATAATGAATGTTATAATTGAACACAAGGAGAAGTTTAATTATGAAATATGATTTATTAAAAATTATGGATGATTTAGGAATTGAATACCAATATGTCGAACACGAACCGATTACAGACTATGAGGTAGCAAAAGCAGTAGACGAAAAATATAACTTAGAAGGCACAGAAAGCAAAAATTTATTTTTAAAAGACAAAAAAGGTATTTATTATGTTTTTGTTACTGAAGAAGGCGTTCGTTTCAATAGAGCGTTCTTAAAAGAAGTAACTGGTGAAAAATTATCGATTACATCGCCAGAAGAACTAGAAGAAAAAACTGGGTATGTAGTTGGGTGTGCAACTAACTTTGGATATGATCAAGATGTGGTGTATGTTGTAGATGCAGGCATATTTGAACATGATTCGCTAATATGTTCTGCAGGAAGTCCAACGCAAAGTATGGTTATGAAAACAGAAGACTTAAAGAAAATATATAGTACATTATCAAATCAAATAATTTATGTGCAAGCACCAAGAATAATTGAATAAAGAAAAGGCTTTCATTGTGAAAAAAGTTTAAGAATTATCAAAGATATGTAAATTAGTACATTGTTTCATTTCTTTAGTGGCTATTAGCGTGAAAAAACAAGCAAATCATGATAAACTAATTTAAGAAAGATGAGGAAGTATTTATGAATAAAAAACCAGTAGTATTAGTGGTTATGGATGGTGTTGGATGCACTGAAAAAGATAACGGAAATGCAGTAATGCACGCATACAAACCACAATTAGATTATTTAATGAAAAATTGTCCAAATATTCAAATTAAAGCACATGGTGTTGCAGTTGGACTACCAAGTGATGATGACATGGGTAACTCAGAAGTAGGGCACAATGCATTAGGATGTGGACAAATATATAGCCAAGGGGCAAAACTTGTAAATGAAAGTATTGAAACGGGAGCTATTTTCCAATCAGAAACTTGGAAAGAAGCACTTGATTCTTGTGAAAATGGAACATTACATTTCTTAGGCTTATTATCTGATGGAAATGTTCACTCTAATATTGCACATCTTGAAGCTATGCTTAAACAAGCTAAAAAAGATGGTGTTAAAAAGGTACGTATTCATGCATTATTGGATGGACGTGATGTGCCAGAAACTAGTGCATTGATCTATGTTGAACAAATTGAAAACTTAATTAATGAATTAAATGACGCAAATTTTGATATCAAAGTAGCATCAGGTGGCGGACGTATGAAAATTACGATGGACCGTTATGAAGCTAACTGGAAAATGGTTGAAGAAGGATGGCATATTCATGTATTAGGTGAAGGAAGAAAATTCCCTTCTATGAAAGATGCTGTAGAAACATATCGTAATGAATTAAAAGTATCAGACCAAGATCTTCCTGGATTTGTAATTGAAGAGAATGGACAACCAGTAGGTACTATTGAAGATGGTGATAGTGTAATTCTATTTAACTTCCGTGGTGACCGTGCTATTGAAATTTCAAAAGCATTTGGAAATGCAGACTTTAAAGAGTTTGATAGAGTGCGTTTCCCTAAGGTATTCTATGCAGGAATGTTGCAATATGATGGAGACTTAAAGATTCCTAACAAGTTCTTAGTAGCTCCACCTCATATCACAAATACAATGAGTGAATTCCTAGTTAAACAAGGTGTTAAATCTTATGCAATTAGTGAAACTCAAAAATATGGTCACGTTACTTATTTCTGGAATGGAAACCGTTCTGAGAAATTTGATGACAAATTAGAAACTTGGGTAGAAGTACCTAGTGATGTTATTCCATTTGAACAAAGACCTTGGATGAAAGCTGCAGAAATTACAGATAAGCTAGTGGATGCAATCGAATCTAAAGAATATGATTTCTTACGTGTTAACTATCCTAATGGAGACATGGTAGGACATACTGGAAACTTTGAAGCTACATTAATTGGTGTAGAATCAGTTGACTTAGTGTTAAAGAGAATCATGAATGCTTGTGATAAAGCAGGATATACTCTATTAATCACAGCAGACCATGGTAATGCTGATGAAATGTACGAAAAGAGAAAAAATCCAGAAGATGCACCAAAACCAAAAACTGCTCATACATTAAATCCAGTTCCATTTATTGTATATAACAATGAAGTTACATTAAAAGATGGACATTATGGATTAAGTAATGTTGCTGCTACAGTTGTTGAATTATTAGGATTCAAAGCGCCTGAAGGTTGGGAAGAAAGCTTAATTAAATAAATATAAATAAGAACTATTAAATGCTCCTAAAAGGGGTAAAATAGTTCTTTTTATTTTATGATATAGATTTTAAAAATAAAATTAATATTTAATAATTATTTATTATTAACAGTATTAAAAGTATTAGCTTTATATATTTTTAAATATTCGTTAAATACTAATTCAGATAATATATACAACCCTAACCTAGAATTAATATCTTCATTAAACATATCGAGATGGTTGTGGTATGCAAATAAACTTATGGATGCGTGAGAAATTAGTGGAGATTGAGAAACACCTGTAAAAGCAATAGTAGAAATATTCTTTGTTTTTGTAATATATGAAAGTTTTTTAATAATATCCGTGCTTCCAGTAAGGCTAATAAAAACTGCAAGTTGATTTCGATGCAAATTGTTTGCAAAGGATATACATGAATCTCTGTCATCAGGAACAATAGCTATTTTGTTTAAGCAAGATAGTTTTTTAGATAAATCCAAAGCAACTGTTTTAGATAAACCTAAAGCAAAAAAAACGATTTGTTCTGCATCAAACATTAATTTAGCTGATTTCATAATTGATTCACGAGAATTTAATTTAATTGTTTGATTTACAGTTAATGTTAACTCTTCATCAAAATTTATTTCTTCGTTGTGATTATGAGCATTTTTATCTAACTTAATTTGATACTTTAACTCACTGAAACCAGTGTATCCAAGTTTCTTACATAGTCGAACAATAGCAGTTGAAGAGATAAATAACTTACTAGATAAATCAGCGATTTTAATTGTATCAAAATTACTATAATTTTTGAGAATTTCATCAACGATTCTTTTTTCAGTGAGATTTAAATGCAAAGACTCGCTCGATAACTTATTAAATAAAGACATTTGATTCCTCCTATTAATAAATAACATTTTGTGAAATAATACACAAAATGTGTAAATTGACTATTTGTGTGTATTGAAAACTAAGCATGGTAATGTCATTGAAAAGGCTTACACCATTGATATAATAGTACATGTATTGTGACACCGCGGTCAAGTCAGTACCATAAAAATTTGAGGAGGATATTATGAAAGGTTTTTGGCAGAAGTTTGGAAAATCATTACTTTTACCAATTTCTACTATTGCTGTAGCTGGGATTTTCTTAGGTCTTGCAGCTGCATTACAAAATAAAGAAATTGTTGGAGAAGCGTTTGTTAATTTAGTTATTATGCAAAACTTTATTGGATTTATAAGAAAGTTGGCAGGATTAGTATTTGGTAATTTACCATTGTTTTTCTGTATTTCAATTGCAGTTGGACTAGCTAAAGACGAAAAACCAACCGCAGCATTTTCAGCTGTATTGGGATTCTTAGTTTTACATTTAACTTTAAGCTATATATTAGATTTAAATAAAATTAATGCAGCAACAATGAGTATACAAGCATTAATGGATGGTGGATTGAGTCAATTAGATGCTACTATCATGAATGCAAAATATGAAACTGTTTTAGGATTCTTTACATTAAGAATGAATGTGTTTGGAGGAATATTAATAGGTGGTATAGTTACATTCTTACACAATAAATTCTATACAATCCAATTACCAAGTGCTATTAATTTCTTCGGTGGTAAAAGATTTATTCCATTAATCACATTAATTACTATTCCGTTTGTAGGATTATGTTCATATTATATTTGGCCTTATTTTGATAATTTTATTGGGCTTCTTGGCCAAGGAATTGCTTCAGTTGGGGATTTTGGACCATTTTTATACGGTTCATTAAATCGTTTACTAATTCCTACAGGGTTACATCATATTTTAAATCAAATTGTTCGTTTTACTCCAGTAGGAGGTACTGCAGTAATTGATGGACAAACAGTTATGGGCGCATTAAATATTTTCAACACAGCTATTGCTTCACCAACACCAGTATCAAATGAAATTTTTCAATTAGGTGCTAGGTATGTTGGTCAAGGGCATACATTAATTGTTCTGTTTGGACTTCCAGCAGCTTCTCTTGCTATGTACCGTCTTGCAGATCAAAAAAATAAAAAAAGAATCAAAGCATTATTAATTGCTGGAGTAGTAGCATCTGTTTTAACAGGTGTAACTGAACCACTAGAATTCACATTTATGTTTATTTCACCAATACTATTCTTGTTCCATGTATTGATGACAGGTATCGGATACTTCGCAGCTTCAATTTTAGGAATAAGCGTAGGTGGTGTTCAAGCGGGATTAATAGATTTTACAATTTTCGGTATATTTAGAGGATTTGAAAGTAAATGGTACTTGCTAATTGTAATAGGAATATTCATGGCGATTGCATATTACTTTGGATTTACATATTTAACTAAAAAATTTAATATCAATACTCCTGGAAGAAATGAAAATTTAGATGTTGAAGATGAAGAAGAATCAATCAAACTGAACTTAAAAGATGAAGATTTAGCAAAATCAATAATCGAATATCTTGGAGGAAAAGAAAACATCGATAGTATTACAAATTGTTTTACTCGATTACGTGTAACAGTAAAAGATGATAGTTTAGTTAACGAAAATAAACTAAAGTTAACAGGAGCTTCAGGAATATCTAGACCATCTGCAAATAACGTACAAGTTATTTATGGTTTAAAAGTTGAAGGTATCGCAAGAAGTGTAAAAGAAGTATTTAATAGGAAAGATTAAGCTGATGAATAAAAAATTAAAAGTAACAGTTGTAGGTGGTGGTTCGACATGGACACCAGGAATTCTTAATGCATTTGTTAGACATCAAGAACGTTTTCCAATTAGTGAATTAGTTTTATTTGATAACAATTGGGAAAGACAAGAAGTTATTGGTAAATATGCAGAAATTTTATTTAAAGAAAATTGTCCAGATGTAAAAGTTACATATACAATGGATAAAGATGTAGCGTATAAAGATGCAGATTTTATTATGGTACAAATCAGAACAGGTGGTTATGAGCTAAGAGAAAAAGATGAGAAAATCCCACTAAAATATGGAGTAGTCGGCCAAGAGACTTGTGGACCAGGTGGATTTTCATATGGAATTAGATCATTAAGAGATATGATTGAAATCGTTGAGGATACTCGTGAAAGAAATAGTGAAGCATGGATATTAAACTATACTAATCCTGCAGCGATAGTTGCATATGGGTTAACAAAAAAGTTTCCAAACGACAAGAAAATTCTTAATATATGCGATCAACCTATAAATCTTATAAACTCATTTTCTAAATTAATGAACATTGATCCAAATAGTATTGAACCAAGATATTTTGGATTAAATCATTTTGGTTGGTTTACACATTTATACGACAACGACGGAAAAGATGTTTTAAAAGAACTAAAAGACTTAATAAAATCTAATGGATTTTTACCAGCGGATGCAGCAGAGAGAGATCAATCATGGTTAGATACATATGCTTTAGTACGAGATATGGTATTAGATTTTGATGAATTTGTACCATCAACATATTTACAATATTATTTTTATCCAGAATATAAAGCTAGTAAACTTAACCCAAACTACACACGTGCAAATGAAGTAATGGATGGGCGTGAAAAAATGATCTTTGAAGAATGCAGTAAAGCAGCACAACAAAATTCTACCGAAGGCATACATGTAGTAAAAAATGAAGCACATGGAGATATGATTATATCGATAGCAGAAGCAATCTACTTAAATGAAAATAAATACTTTATTGTTATGGTAGAAAATAACGGTATTATTGAAAATTTACCTGATGATGCACAAGTAGAGGTAACATGTTTACTTGGTAATAGAGGTCCAATTCCATTTAATTATGGTAAGATAGATACATTCTATAAAGGCTTACTTGAAAATCAATATGCTTATGAAAAACTGACATGTGAAGCTTATTTTGAAGGTAGTTATACAAAAGCATTGCAAGCATTAACTCTTAATCGAACAGTTAATGATGCTAAGAAAGCTAGAAAAATATTAGATGATTTAATTGAAGCTAATGGCTCATTTTGGCCTAAGTTAAAATAAAGGAGAAGTATGAGAATAATAATAAATGCGGATGATTTTGGATATAGCAGAGCTGTTAACTATGGAATTATTGATGCTTATAAGTTAGGTGTACTAACATCAACTACTTTAATGGTAACTATGGAAGGATTGGATCATGCAATAGAATTGTATAAAGATAATCCATCTTTGGGGTTAGGATTACATTTAAACATAGCGCTTGGCAAACCATTAACTGGCGGGTCATCAATTGTAGAAAATGGCGAATTTATTAAACCAAAAAACTATACTGATAAAACTCAATTCAATGAGGAAGAAGTATACAATGAATTTAGAGCGCAATATGATAAATTTTTAGCTAAGGTGGGTAAAAAACCAAGCCATTTTGATTCGCATTTATTTACTTCTGATTGTAACGAGGTTGTTAAAAAATGTGCCATAAAATTAGCTGAAGAAGTGAATTTACCTTTAAGGAATCATGATACAAAGGGTTATGAGCATGTTGAATTTATTCAATTTAGGAATTTTAATGAAACAGTAGGATTAGATTATTTATATAGACAATTTGATAATATTATTAAATTTGACTGTGTTGAAATAATGTCACATCCTGCTTATATTGATAATAAACTTAAAGAATCTTCATCATATAACTTACAACGATTAGATGAATTGGATGTATTATTGAGTGAAGAATTAAAAAAATTAATTAAAGAAAATAATGTAGAGTTAATAACTTATGAAAACATTGAAAAAAAAGATATTAATTGCTTGTGATTCTTTTAAAGGATATTTCACTAGTGAAGAAGCAAATTCAATAATTAAAAAAGAGATTGAAGATAGAGGAAACTATGAAGTGTACACCATTGCATTAGGAGATGGTGGAGAAGGAACTTTAAGTGCATTAGAAAATATTATAGATGCTAATGCAATTGAAATAGAAACTTACAATGCGCTTATGAAAAATATTACCGCTAAAGTACTTGTCGATGGGACTAATGGTTATATTGAGGTAGCAAACATTATTGGAATTACGATGACACCTATTTCAATGTTTGAGAAAACAACAACGTATGGAGTAGGTATAGTAATAAAAAAAATGTATGAATTAGGTGTGAGGAATTTTACTATTTGCTTAGGTGGAACATCAACTAATGATTTAGGATTAGGTATACTCGAGGCAATGGGAGGAAGTATATACTTTGATGATTGCCTTATTGAAAATGTAACCAGTTCGAATTTAAATCATATTGTTAATATTAATTTAAATAATATTATTCAAAGATATAAAGATATTAGTTTTACTTTACTCTGTGACGTAAAAAATCCAACTTATGGAGAAAATGGTTGCACGATGATATATGCAAAACAAAAAGGTGCTAAAGTAGAAAAACTAAAGCAATATGATGAAAGTGTAAAAAATGCAGTAAACAAATTAAATGATGTAACAAATAAAAATACAGCTTTCTTGGAAGGTAGTGGAGCAGCAGGCGGGATTGCATGTATGCTTATGAGTTTATTTAATACATCAATTGAATCTGGTATAGAGTATATGCTTAATGTTGCGAATTTTTCTTCTTTAGTTATTGAATCTGACATAGTTATAACAGGTGAAGGCAGTATTGATGAGCAATCATTATCAGGAAAGTTTATTACAGGAATTCTTGATTTGGCTAAAAAGAGTGAAAAAGATTGTTACGCTATTGGTGGAATTGTAATAGCCAATAAAAGCAATTTAATTAACCAAGGATGGAAAGATATTGTAAATACTTGTGATTTTCATGATGAAAATTTAGATTTGCATGAAGACAAAATAGAACGATTGCAAGAAGCAACTCGCTATTTAATTAAGGAATGGGATTATGATAAATATATTTAATAAAAAAACTGAATTGAAAGCTTTCGCGTCTGGGAAAGTGGTGGCAATTGAGAGTATAAATGATGAAGTTTTTTCTAATAAAATGATGGGTGATGGATTTGCCATAATTTCTGAAAAAGGTGAAGTATATTCTCCTTTAGATGGAGAGGTAACTGCGTTATTTCCAACACAACATGCAATTGGAATTACAACTAAAAAGGGAATAGAATTTATTATCCATATCGGTATTAATACTTTAGAAATGGATAATGTATTTTGTTCATTAGTAAAAATTGGTGATACAGTAACAAAAGATCAAATTCTAATCAAATATGACTATGATTATTTTTGCGAGAAGAATTTAGATAAAGTAGTTGTAATTGTTTTTACTAAACCAGTAGAATTCTCATTGTCAAAAGAAAAAGTAACAAAGGGAGATATTGTAGGTTTAATTAAACTAGTATAATTAATTTACATTAATAAAGAACATCAAAAAAAGTAATCAAAATTAGTGCATTGGTAAAAATATAGACAAGTATGTGAAATCGAGAGATAAATTACTTGTCTTTTTATATGGGGGAAAAGTATTCATAGCGTAAGTTACTTCTTCTTTTCGTTTGCGAATTTTCTAGTATTACCACTTATTCAAAACTAGTAAATATTAATTGCAATTGTTTGTCTCCTTTTGTAATAACTCAATGGCTAGTTCGAATGCTCTAATTCTTCGTATACCTAATGTATGTTGGGAAGTTCCTTCTTTGAATTTTGGCATTACTTTTAAAACACGTTGAATGGTAGTTG
>NZ_JAVWFO010000013.1:0-35904 GCF_036641015.1 Anaerorhabdus sp.
AGACTTGAGGCATATTTTACTTTAGCACTACTATTTATCAGTATCTTTTTTATTTTTAGTTTTCCGTTGTTAGTTAGATTAAAGGAAAAAGGCTATAGTACATTTAAACTAATTTGCGGATTTGGATTAGTTTGTACTATTATACTAATTCTGTTTGTTACTTTGTTTTATATGCCGATTGAACTTACTCGACCATCAATAGAAAATATAAATATAAAACCTTTTCTCTGGCTTGAACAATTGAATAATGTAGATCAATTTGTTGTTGAAAAGATACCTAATGTACTACTGTTTATTCCTTTTGGATTTTTACTACCTATTGTATTTAAGAGAGTTAACAAATGGTATATTTTACTTACCATAACTTTTCTTATGACATTTACTATTGAATTTATTCAAAGTTTTATAGGTAGGCTAGCAGATATTGATGATATAATCATGAATTTATTTGGTGCAATGATTGGTTATGCGTTATATGTATTGATAAGATATATAACGAAAACAAGGGTTAAAGCACAAAAACAGGTAATGAAACAGCACAAAAACAGGTAATGAAATGCCACAAAAACAGGTAATGAAACACCACAAAAACAGGTAATGGAGTTGAAAAAGTCTTTTAAATAGCCTATAATAAGCATAGAGGTAAAACGATGAAAAGTTATAAAAATAGAATAATTGATAAAGAGTTAGAGTCAAACATGAGTATCTTTGGTGCCACGCTGATTGTTGGTCCAAAATGGTGTGGAAAAACAACGACAGGATTAAATATAGCCAAAAGTGTCTTAAGACTACAAGATCCAGATAATAGGGAAGAATATCTAAAAACAGCAAGTATAAAACCATCCGCACTACTAAAGGGTGATACGCCGCGTTTAATTGATGAGTGGCAAGATGCACCAGTTTTGTGGGATGCTGTTCGTTTAGAGGTAGATCAAAGACAAGAAGTTGGACAATTTGTCTTAACAGGGTCAACAACAATTAACAAAGAAAATATAAAACATAGTGGAGTTGGAAGAATTGCTAAAGTAAAAATGTATCCAATGAGTTTATATGAGTCAAATGAGTCAAACGGAAAAATATCAATGGCAAATCTCTTTGAAAATGAAATGAGAGATATTACTGGTATAGAGAGCGAATTAACAATAGAGGACTTAATTTTCGCAGCATGTAGGGGTGGTTGGCCATCAGCATTGGATATAGCGGACAATAGAGCATTGAGAATTGCAAAAGAATACTTAAATAATATTTGTGATATTGATATTTCGATAGTGGATGGTATAAGTAGAAACCCGATGTTGGCTAAACAAATAGTTAGATCATATGCAAGAAATATTTCAACATTTGCTAAGAAAACAGTGATACTTAATGATATAATTCAAAATACTGAAAGCATAACAATTAAGACTTTGGAATCATATTTAACAGCTCTTTCTAATTTGTATGTGATAGAAGATGTTCCAGCGTGGTCACCAGCAATCCGCTCTGCTAGTGCAATAAGAAGTGGTGATAAACGTGAATTTACAGATCCTTCTATTGCGGTTGCAGCTATGGGGTTAACGCCAGAGCAATTAATAACAAATTTAAATACATTCGGTTTTATTTTTGAATGTTTATGTATTCGAGATTTGCGAGTTTACACCCAGAAACTTGGAGGTAGATTATCATATTATCATGACAGGTATGGCCTTGAAGCTGATGCTGTGATACATTTGGACAATGGAAAATATGCACTAATTGAGTTTAAATTAGGTAGTAAGGAAATAGAAATGGGAGCTAGCCATTTAATTGAGTTAAAAGAGCTAATTATAAAAAATAATGAAATCAAGACAGAAAAAATGAGAGTGCCTGATTTGTTAATCGTCATAACAGGAGGCAAAATTGCATATCGTCTTGATAATGGGGTTTTGGTAATACCGATCGGTTGTCTAAAGGATTAAAAATGTTATGATTATAACGGTTAGTGAGGTAGTGTTTACTTCCAATAATTTTGATATCATTATTGTAGGTTCTGGTCATGTGGTGTAGAAGCAGCACTCGCATTTGTGCATTATAATAAGAAAATATCATAAATTACATTAAGCGTAGTAAACATTTTCGAGCATTAAGTGAGTATAGATTTAAACTTTAATTTGAAGTACTTACTGAACACCTGTTATTGGAAGATGCAATGGATTTGTTAAACTAGAAAATGATATACCGATAAATCATATCGAGTTAACAAAGAAAATTGTTGAGTTTGCTGAATCAGAATTAAATACTAAATTTGATGACACTATCTTCATTGTACTCGCGGATCACATTAATTTTGCAATTAAAAGAGCAAGAGAAAATGATGAAGTCACAACAAGAACTTGATTACTTTATTCAAGTCCACTGTAAAGGGGACCAATAGACTGTGTTAGCGCAGCTTCAGCAGAATTTTCGAAAAGATATGGATTTATATATGTAGATCGAAACGATGATGGTTCGGGAACGTTAGAAAGATATAAGAAAAAAAGTTTTGATTGGTATAAAAAGGTAATTACTTCCAACGGTTCAGATAGATAAAAACAAAAGAGTTCTCTATTTTTATATGTGATATAAAGGTAGAGAACTTTTCTTATGCGATAGAATTATATATTTAAATAGTTAAGAAACTCACAAATAAAGAAGGTATAAAATATGATATGATTGTATAGAAATAAAGAGAGGTTGTGAGTTTGTGAGTGCATCCAATAATTTTGATATTATCGTTGTAGGTGCTGGGCATGCCGGTGTAGAAGCAGCGCTCGTATCTGCACGTTGTAATAAGAAAACTGCATTAGTTACATTAAGCATAGAGAACATAGCTAAGATGCCATGTAATCCATCAATAGGAGGGCCAGCTAAAGGAATAGTTGTTCGAGAAATTGATGCGTTAGGTGGTCAAATGGGAATCACTGCAGATAAAACAGCGTTACAGTTTAAAATGTTAAATACAACAAAAGGTCCGGGTGTACAATCTTTGCGTGTACAATCAGATAAGATAGAATATTCAAAAATGATGCAAGATATTTGTTTGCATCAAGAAAATTTAACGGTTGTTGAAGGGCAAGTAAAATGCTGCAATTTCAAGGATCAAACAGTGACAGGAATTACTATGATGAATGGTGATGTGATAGATAGTAAAATTGTGATTCTGACTACTGGGACTTACATGTCGAGTTTAGTTATGGTATCTAAGAATGTTACAGAAAGTGGGCCGGATTCAGAACCTACAACACATGATCTATCTGCTTCATTACGTGAAGCAGGATTAGAAACATTTCGACTAAAAACAGGAACACCACCGCGTGTGAAAACAGATACAATTGATTTTTCTAAAACAGAAATACAACCAGGCACAGAACAATTTGTTTCCTTTAGCACTAGTACAAAAGAGATACTTCCTTTTGATCAACAAGTTGTTTGTTACTTGACATATACAGCACCAAAAACACATGAAATTATTAAAGAAAACTTACATAAATCTAGTATGTATTCAGGAGTAGTTAAAGGAGTTGGACCTAGATATTGTCCATCTATTGAAGATAAGTTAGTTCGTTTTTCTGATAAGGAAAGACATCAACTATTCTTAGAACCAGAATCACTACAATTAGATACAACTTATGTACAAGGATTCTCCACATCATTGCCTCATGAAATTCAAGAGGAAATGGTTCATTCATTACCTGGATTAGAAAATGCAGTGATAGAAAAGTATGCATATGCAATAGAATATGATGCAATTGATCCGTTACAACTAAAACCAACATTAGAAACCATGAAGATAGAAAACTTATTTACTGCAGGACAAATCAATGGAACATCAGGCTATGAAGAAGCTGCAGGTCAAGGGTTAATGGCAGGAATAAATGCGGTGTGTAAGTTAAACAAAGAAGAACCAGTAGTACTGGGAAGAGATGAAGCTTATATTGGTGTAATGATAGATGATTTGGTTACTAAAGGAACAATTGAACCATATCGTTTATTAACATCAAGAGCTGAATTTAGGTTACTACTAAGACACGATAATGCTGATCAAAGATTAATGGAAAAGGGTTATAAACTTGGAATTATCAATGAAGAGCGTTATCAAGAATTTTTAGAAAAAATGAATAGAATTAATGAATGTAAAGCGAAATTAAAAGAAATAAGATTCACACCAAAAGATTCAATTAATAATTATTTGAATGAAATTGGATATGATAAATTGACCGAAGGCATTACAGGATATGATTTATTAAAACGACCTAATGTTGAGTGTCAAAAACTATGTCAGGAAATTAACTTTGATATTGATGCATTAATCTCAAGACAAGTAGAAATTGAAGTTAAGTATGAAGGATATATTAGTAAAGCATTAAAGGAAGCAAGTCGACTTAATCAAATGGAAAAGGTAATATTACCCGAAGATATAAATTATTTAGCTATTGATAATTTGTCACTAGAAGGTAAACAAAAATTAGAGAAGATTCGTCCTAGAACGATGGGTCAAGCTTCAAGAATATCTGGTGTTAATCCAGCAGATATTGCGGTACTTGCGATTACACTTGAACAAAGACGTAGAAAGAAGGGTAACAATGAAAATTAATGAAGTTATCAATAATGTAGAAGTATTTGGTATTGAAAGTGCAGTACGAGGAAGTAAATATCCAATGGCTACAGATACAAATGCAGTAACAGGAGACGTAACACCTACAACATTTAAACTGGCGTCTAGTCGAGTAGGAGAAGGACATGATAATTTCT
The DNA here is from genome assembly GCF_036641015.1 of Anaerorhabdus sp. Taxonomy (GTDB): domain Bacteria; phylum Bacillota_I; class Bacilli_A; order Erysipelotrichales; family Erysipelotrichaceae; genus Anaerorhabdus. The sequence continues at coordinate 4,750 of NZ_JAVWFO010000013.1, forward strand.
TAAATGGTATCATTGTTCAATTTGATTTAACATTTACTAATAAAGTGTGGGTTGAACTTGAAAGATATCATTTTATTGATTTCATTAGTAGTCAATCTACAATGCATCGTATATGTCGCTTTGATATGGATAATGCATTCATTGAATATGTTGATCCTCGTATGATAGAAATCATGAAAGAAAAAACAAAAGCTTACAATGACTTACAAGCTGAAATTAAGAAACTTCAAGAAGAAGGTGCAGATGTTAAGGAATTGAATGAAAAAGCTAAACTTATGTATTTGGAAGTGTTATATTCTAATCCTGCGGGATTTAAGATTACCGCTCGTATGACGACAAATTATCGTCAATTAAAGACAATCTATTTACAAAGAAGAACTCATCGTCTTCCTGAATGGCATGCATTCTGTGATTGGGTAGAAACACTACCTTACAGTGAATTTATTTTACCTAAGAAGGATTAATAAATATTATCTATTCAAGGAGCAAGTTTTGAAAGTTATTTAGTTTAAAACAATTAAAGATTACTAAAACTGCCTTTTCGCAGTTTTTCTTTTAGTTTAGATAAAATAATATTTACTTAAAGTAAAGGTTGTTTTCCTATGTCTAATATTAATGATAAAATGATAAGTACCAGGAGAAATAAAATGATAAACAAAATTTGTAAGATTGTGTTGGTAAGTTTATTACTTATGTCATGTTCAAGTAAAAAAGAAGCAATTCATATTCCGTTACCAAATGAAGTTAAAGGTATGTGGTTTTCATATGTTGATTATCAAACATTTTTAAAAGATACTCCTAAAGATAAGATAGAAAAAAAGATAGAGGGTATTCTTGCTAATTGTGAAAGTATAGGAATTAATACAATTATTGTACATGCTGTGGCATTTACTGATTCATTTTATAATTCAAAGATTTATCCTGTATCAAATAAGCTAAATCAAAAAGATATTGATTATCTAAAGATATTTGTTGATGAAGCACACGAAAGAAACATGCATGTAGAAGCTTGGATTAATCCTATGAGATCGGTATCAAACGATGAAGTAGGAAAGTGGGATAATGAGTTTATATTAAACAAATGGATAAATGAAGGTAGTGATAATATTAAATTATTTGAAGATCGATACTACTTGAATATAGCTACCGAGGATAGTCAAAACTTAATAATAAGTGTAGTTGAAGAGATAGTTGATAACTATGATGTGGATGGCATTCATATGGATGATTACTTTTATCCAGCAAAGGTAGATGATTCATTTGATAGTAATCAGTACACAGGTAGTTCATTTACGGATATAGGTGAATTCAGAAGGTATCAAGTAAATACTTTAGTTGAAAAGATATACAATGTAGTGCATCAAAAGAATTTGGCGTTTGGTATAAGTCCTTCAGGTAATATTGAATACTCTAGGGATATTATTTTTGGGGATACAGAAGCATGGATAGCTAAAGGAATAGTGGATTATGTAACGCCACAAATTTATTGGGGTTTCACTAATAAAAACAAGCCTTTTGAGCCAACATTGCAAGAATGGCAAACGCTAGTTGATAATACAAATGTCAAACTAATTGCAGGATTAGCGGCGTATAAAGTAGGAATAGCAAGCAACGATAGTGATAATGATGAATGGTTAAATGATTCAGAAATTCTATTAAAACAAATACAATCAAGTAAAAATACCAATAATTATGGTGGATATATGCTTTTCTCTTATCATTCTCTTTTTGGCAAAGAAAATGAAAATATGCTCAATAATAGAAAAAATTTAGTTGAAATAGATTAAAATTTGGATTTAAGCTGAATTGGAAATAATTGGGAAATAATGATAGTGAATAGGGTGGAATTTTGATATAATAATGTAACGGAGGGAATCATGAAATTAGAAGAATTTATCGACGCTTGCGGAAAACAAGGATTAGAGTTATCTAGTCAACAAATACAACAGTATTGTCGTTATGCAGAGTTATTAAAAGAGTGGAACCAAAAAATGAATTTAACGGCGATTGTTGAGTTTGAAGAAGTATTAGACAAGCATTTCTATGACTCACTTTTACCCTCATTTACAACAGAAATAAGTGGTCATTTATGTGATGTAGGATCTGGAGCGGGCTTTCCATCTATTCCATTAAAGATTGCTTATCCAGAACTCAAAATAACAATACTTGAACCTTTAAAGAAAAGAGTTTTATTCTTAGAAGAAGTTAAACATGAATTAGGTTTAGATGGTGTACATTGTTTAGATGTACGAGCTGAAGATTATGCAGTAAAAAACAGAGAAACATTTGATGTTGTTACTGCAAGGGCTGTTGCAAACTTAAATATGTTAGCAGAATTATGTATTCCCCTTGTTAAAAAAGGTGGAATTTTCTTAGCAATGAAAGGATCAAGTGGAAATGAAGAACATGCAAGTGCATTACAAGCAGTAACAAAACTTGGATGTGTCTTAGAAAAAGTCGAAACTAGAACATTGTTGGACGGTTCAAGTCGTATTAATTTGTTCTATAGGAAAGAAAAAGAAACCCCTAAAGGTTATCCTAGAATGTTTGCAAAAATTAAAAAGAATCCACTTTAAAAGGAGTATCATGAGAGAAATTTTAAATATTGAAGTAAATAGAATTAGACCGAATCGTTATCAGCCAAGATTAGAATTTGATCAACAAGCTTTACAAGAACTTGCAAATTCTATCAAAGAAAATGGCTTGATTCAGCCTGTTACAGTAAGAGAGTATAATGATAGCTATGAGATCATAGCGGGCGAAAGAAGATTTAGAGCTTGTCAGTTAGCTGGTTTTACAACAATACCTTGTTATATAATGACACCTACTGAGGAACAAGCAGCTCAAATGGCATTAGTTGAAAATGTGCAAAGAGAAAACTTAACAGCAATTGAAGAAGCACGTGCTTATGTTCAAATCATGCGACAAGCATCATTAACACAAGAAGAAGTTGCTAAAAAAATTGGTAAGACACAATCAACTGTTGCTAATAAAATACGTTTATTAAATCTACCTGAAGAAATTAGAGAAGGTATATTACAAAGACAAATTACAGAAAGACATGCAAGGGCATTATTAAGTTTAAGCGGTGAAAAGCAAATAGAGGCATATCATAACATTGTGGATAGACAATATAATGTTAGACAAGCTGAAGGTTACATTGAAGAGTTAAGAGATGATAAACCAAAGAAAAAGAAACAATCTACAAAAGGGTTTACACGTAATGTTCAAATTGGGATTAATAGTGTAAATCAATGTGTTCAATTAATAAAGAAAACAGGAATTGATGTAACAACCGAAATGGATGAAACATTAACTGATGTAAGAATTATCGTTAAATTTCCTAAATAGTGAGGATGGTGGCATATGGGGAAAATAATTGCAATAGCTAACCAAAAAGGTGGAGTTGGTAAAACAACAACTAGTATCAATTTATCGGCGGGGTTGGCTTATCTTGGTAAAAAAGTACTAATGGTAGATTTTGACCCACAAGGTAATGCATCACAAGGAATAGGTGCAAATAAGAAAAAACATGATTTAACAGTCTATGAGGTTTTATTGGGTGATACTTCTGCAAGGGATGCAATTGTAAAACTAAAAATTCCACCATGTTCAATTATCCCAGCTAATATTAATTTAGCAGGTGCAGATTTAGAGATGGCAGAATTTAAAGTAGGAAGAGAAAAACTTTTAAGAAACAAATTAGAAGTGATTAAGGATGATTTTGATTTCATTATTATTGATTGTCCACCTTCATTAGGATTGTTGAATACTAATGCTTTAACTGCTGCGGATTCAGTTATAATTCCAGTACAATGTGAATATTATGCACTAGAAGGATTAACACAATTACTAAGCACTATTCGTTTAGTTCAACGTTTATTTAATCCATCTTTAACAATTGAAGGTGTATTATTAACTATGTTTGATGCACGTACTAAACTATCAGTTGAAGTACAACAAGAAGTACGTAAGTATTTTAAGGAAAGAGTGTATAAGAGCTTTATTCCTAGAAATATTAAATTGTCTGAAGCACCTAGCCGTGAGCAAACAATTTTTGAATATGAAGTAAGATCAGAAGGTGCAAAGGCTTATGCATCACTTGCTAAAGAAGTGATTAACAGTTCCGATAAGGAGGTTAAGGCATGAGTGTAGAAAAGAAAAAAGGTTTAGGCAAAGGATTGGAAGCAATCTTTGGCGAAGACATGATGGAAGCTATCGAAGACATACAACAAGGTAAAGTTGATGCAGGTGGTAAAACAAATGAAATCGCACTTGCAGAGATTAGACCAAATCCATATCAACCTCGTAAAATATTTGATGAATCAGCATTAAATGATTTAGCTGAGTCTATTCGTGAACATGGTGTATTCACACCTATCTTACTTCGTAAGAGTGTTCAAGGATATGAAATAATTGCAGGGGAAAGAAGATGGCGTGCAAGCAAAATTGCTAAGAAAGAAACAATTCCAGCAATTATAATGGATTTCACGGATGCCCAAATGATGGAAATATCAATTCTTGAAAATGTGCAACGTGAAGACTTAAATCCACTAGAAGAAGCAAGTGCGTATCAACATCTTGCAGAAAGATTGGAATATACACAAGAAGTATTAGCACAACGTGTTGGTAAATCTCGTACATATGTTACAAACATTATGCGTTTATTAAAACTTCCTCAACCAATTCAACAAATGGTTACTGAAAAGAAGTTATCAATAGGACATGTAAGACCACTAGTTACAATTGAAGATGAAGACCTAGCGATAGAAATTGCTGAGAAAGCTTGTAAAGAAGGATTATCAGTACGCTCAGTAGAAGCTTTAACAAAGGAATTAGCTGAAAATAACAATAATAAGAAAACTAAAGTTAAGCCATTAAAGAAAAAAGATCCAAATTTAGTTTATGTAGAAAATTTAATGGAGCTTAAACTTCAAACTTATGTGACTTTAGAAAAGAATGAAATAAGAATCAAATATACTAGTGATAGTGATTTAAATAGAATTCTTGAATTGCTAGGATGTATCGAAGAATAGGGAAACCTATTCTTTTTAATATTATAAAACCTCGTATGCTATTCAGAGCTTACGAGGTTTATGTTGGATTATAATTCAATATTTATTTTTTGTTTAGCGTAATGTTTGGCTTGAGCATTCCATAAATTATAATATAAACCACAATTTTTAAGTAATTGATTATGGTTTCCTATTTCAATTAACTTACCTTGATCTAAAACTAATATCTCATCGCAAAATATGCAACTACTCATTCTATGAGATATAAATATAGAAGTTTTATTTTTAACAATATCATTAAATTCTTTATAAATTTCTGCTTCTGAAACAGGATCAAGGGATGCAGTTGGTTCATCCATTATTATGAATGGGGCATCTTTATATAAAGCTCTTGCAATGGTTATTTTTTGTTGTTCGCCACCGGACAAATTAATTCCCATTTCAGCATCACTGTTTATAAAAGTTTTTATGCCATCTTTAAATGATTCAATACGATCAATGATATGCAAGTCAGACAAAATATTTCTAATTTTGTTTTCATCAATTAACTCACCACAAGCAATATTCTCGCCAATTGGATATGAAAATAATTGAGAATCTTGAAATACAACAGAAAATATTTGTATATATTCATTGAAATCATATTTATTTATATTTATACCATTCAAAAGTATTTCTCCAGATGTAGGTTCATATAGCTTAGTTAATAGCTTTACTAGTGTAGTCTTACCCGCACCGTTAAGTCCTACTAAAGCAATTCTTTGACCTAATTTAAATTTATAATTTATATTATCTAAAATTAGATGTTCAGTACCAGGGTATTTAAATGATAAATTTTTTATTTCAATTTCATATTCGTTATCATCTCTTTTTTCAATAGGTAAAGTTCCGACATAATATTTACTTGGTTCACGAATAAATTTTTCGTTTTCACTTAGATATTCATCTCTGAAAGATATATCTTGATAAAATTGAATAGTCTTAAGAACATATTGCGAGAATTGCGTAATGGCGCCAACATACATAAAGACATTTCCTATAGATATAACACCGAAAATAGCTTTAGCAGCTACAAAGATATATGCGATTGCTGAAAATATCATATTAATAAAATCAATAACAGATGAACTCTTTCCTCGTATTACACCCCAATTTGAATACATTGGTAATAACTTATATAAGTATTTATTTAAGTAGTAAGAAAATAAACTATTTAGATTATAAATACGTGAATCATTTGCAGATTCTTTCCTAGTATACATATTATACAGATAGTTAGAAAGAGTATTAACACGCATATTATCTTTTGCTAAGTTATTCATTTTTACAGTAGCATTCTTTTGGATTTGAATAGAAACAATGAATACGATAATATATATTAAGATGATAACAATAGATGACCAATATGATGTAAAGAAATTAGTAGAGTCAGAACTTACTTGAAAGAATAAAAGTAATATAAATATAAATGCAATTACTGATGCAAATAAATTTTTCAGAAAATTATAAATGCAAATTATTAAATATCCAACACCACCACTACCGTTTTTAGCGCTTTCTAAATATCTTAATTTTTCAGTGACTATAGGATCTTCAAACTCTTGGTAAGATAACGTAAAAGATTTATTTAGTGTTTCAGATTCAAATACATCTTCTGCAAATTCAGCAACAGCTTCAATCATTTGATCACAATATTTACTTACTATTGAAAAAATAAACGTACTTATTGTAAGCGCTAATACATAATTAAAGGCAATATCAAAAGATTTTTGAAGAATTGAATCAAGAATAAGAGAACTAAACAATAAAGAAATAAAAGGAATTATTGAAAAACTAATTGCACCAATAAAAAGAAACAAGACTAGTTGATTTTCCTTTGAAGCAATCTTAACTATCCGAATACAATCAGATAAGATTTGTTTGAATTTCATTAGTTTCACATCCTTCCTCGTAATACTGACTTTGTATTTTAAACATTTTTGCATATAATCCATTTAAGTTTATTAATTCATCATGGTTACCACTCTCTGTAATTTTACTATTACTAAGAACAAGTATTTTGTCGCAAAATTTTGTTGAAGATAATCTATGAGAAATAAATAATGAAGTAGCGTATTTAATAGTTTCATCATATAAAGCGTAAACTTTATTTTCTGCAATAGCATCAAGAGCGGCAGTTGGTTCATCTAATAAAAATAAAGCATTATGATGATATAAAGCTCTTGCTAGAATTACTTTTTGTATTTCCCCGCCAGATAAGTTAATGCCATTTTCATTGATTTCAGTTCCTATATATGTATGGTATCCATCAACTAGACTATTTATTTTATCGCTTAATCCAGCTTCATTAACAACACGCTCTAATCTGGTATAATCAATTTTATTAGATGGAACGCATGCAATATTTTCGCATATTGGAGTAGACATAATTAAAGAATCCTGGAAAACACATGAACAATATTTTAAATACTCTTTTTGATTTAAATCATTCAAAGGCATATCGTTAATAAGTATTATTCCAGAAGTAGGGGTATAAAAACCACATATGAGTTTTACAATAGTTGATTTCCCTGCGCCATTAATACCAACTAATGCCACTTTTTCACCATGATTGATTTTAAAAGAAACATTATCAAGGATTAATCTATCGGATTCCGGATAACTAAAGCTGACATTTTTAAATTCAATAGATATTGAATCAACTGAAGAAATATTCTCGCCAAATTGATTTTCGGTAGTTTTATAATCAAGGATATAGCGCATATTATTCATATAACTACTATCTGCATATAAATTACCAGATATAGTTGCAATATCACTTACCCATTTTGAAATACCAATTATTATTCCTATATACAATACAAATAATGAAGGATCAAGACCATTTTTCAATTGAATTATTAAGTATCCATAGCACAATATATCTCTTATAAACTGTATAATAATTCCTATAAACTCATATCTAAAGTAATTAAGTTTAATTCTTTTATTACCTTCATAAAGTTTTTTAGAAGCTTGATGATGTTTTCCCAATAACCAATTTCCTAATTCATATATACGTATGTCTTTAGCTGCTTTTGTATCACATTTTATTTTTATAAAATATTCCCATTGCTTATAAATGGATGAAATAATTTCTTCAGTAATTTTATTATCATCTTTAACTGCTTTATTAAAAAATGAAAAATGAAATAAAGTTAATACAATAAGAATTACAACTATCCATCCATTTAAACTAGATGCAATACCACAGTAAATTATAAATCCTATTATAGAGCTAATAAGTGCAGTAAATTTAATATGAAAATCTTCAACACCTCTAGAATTGCTATTTAAAGCATGAGTACCAGCATAATATGCTTGTTTAAAAGATTCACTTTCCCAATCACTTAGTGGAACTGTAATAGCCTTTTCTTGATACTCAACAAATATCAATTGTCGATATGAGATATATCTAAAAAAATTTCTTTTAGACACATAAGAATTAATTGCTGAAACAAAACCATAACCTATAAAAATAAAAAAGCATAATAAAACCATATCATTAATTGTTATTCCATTTTGCAATGAATTGACTATTAATGAAGGTATTAATACTGCAATTATAGGAGTAAGAACAGCAAAAATAATTTCTATAATTTGAAATATTATTTGTTTTCTTTGTAATTGATATAATTTTCTATAAGAAAATATTAAATTACTTATAAAGCCATAATTATTTTTCATTTATATCACCTCGAAACAATCATAAATAATATTTAGTAATAAATATAAAAAGTACATGAAATGTTTTATAACGTGCATGAAATGTTATTTAAGAGGTAATAAAATTTCAGTAACAAATACACCAGGTTCATTTTTACGATTAATATATCCTTCATATTTATAAATAATATTATTAATTCGTTTCAAACCATGTCCATGGTTACCACGTTTATTTGTAATATACTCATTATCTAATTTTCTTATAGTCTCATTTGTAGAGTTAGATATAGAAATATAGAACTGTTCTTTAAGTTGACCAATGTAAATACGAATAAATTTATTAGTATGCATTTTTGAACAACTTTCATAAGCATTATCCAAAAGATTTCCAATTAAAGCACATAGGTCAATATCTGAGATTACAAGATTATCAGGTACAAGTACTTTGTAATTTAGTTGAATTGATTCATCCAACATTATTAAAGAAAGTTTTGAATTCATTATTGCATCAAAGTTTAAATTTCCGGTTTCAACAATTTGCTTAATATCTTTTAATTCATCTTCTAATTCATATAAATATTTATTTGCTTCATCAATCTGATTGAACTTTAATTTTGCTTTTAATGACTGTAAATGATTATGGAAATCATGTCGCCAACCACGCATTTGAGTATATATATTTTGTACTTCTAATATTTGCTGATCCAACACTTTGTTTTGATAATTGGCTGTTTTTTCTTCGAGTAAACGGGCATCTAAAAATTTAGAATCAATAGCTAAAACAAATAAAAGATATTGTAAAAATAACAAAATGATATTTATATTTGAGTAAGATAAAAATAATAATAGAAACTGTAGTAACACATATAATAGAAAATAACGATTACTAAATTTTAAATCACTTTGCAAATAAATAGATATTAATAATATATTTATAAAAATAATTATATTTAAGTTTAAACTAAAAAAATGGAAAATAAAATAAGATAAAAAAGATATTAATAAATAACTATATTTAATTAAATTAGAATAATCTTTCAATGTTATAAATGAAATGTAACACGAAAATAAAAACGTTAAAAATAATAGCATCATAACTTATCCCTCATATTAAATTTAATAAATTCAGAATTAATAAAGTTAATTCTATTTCTACTAACTGGGATTTCAATATTACTTATTAAGTAAATTGAAGTTTTAGTAATTTTAGTAATTTGAGAAATATTAACAATGTAAGATCGATGTGGTTGAATAAAGTCTGAGTTAAGTAATTTCATAAAATCAGAAATATTTTCTTTGAATTTAAAACGAGTAGTTTTAGTTTGTATCAACAAATAGTGTTGTTGTGATTCAACGTATTGGATTTCATCACTATATATTTTAACTATTTCTCCATCTACTTTAAGAATTATTTCGTTTCTTTTGATAGGTTCTTTAATAGTTTTTAAAACATTACATATTTGATCCAATGTTATAGGTTTCATAAAATATCTAAAAGCATTTACCTCGTAACCTTTAAATACAAATTGATCAGTAGATGTAAGAAATATTAATATGATATCCTTATCATATTTCCTAATTGTTTCTGCAAGTTGAATCCCTGATACTTCTTTCATTTGGATATCAATAAACAAACAATTGTATGGAAATGAAATTGGATGCTCAAAAAGAAACTCCTCAGCACAACTAAAAGTATGGATAGTTCCACTAAGATTAAGTAAAATTAAAGCTTCATTAATTAAAGCCGTATATGATTGTAACAGTGATGTATCATCATCAATTAATGCAATTTCCATATGGGTACCTCTTTTATATTATAATAGTTAATCTATATAATTCACATATAAAAATATAACTTCACTTTATATGGGTGATTTGAGATAATATGCAGGTAGATTAGAGGGGTAGTTAGTATGAATAAGAAATATATCTTCTTTGATATTGACGGAACATTAACATCACACACTATTAGAAATCACATCAGTGACTCTACTTTTTTGGCGATTAAGAAGTTAAGAGAGAATGGACATTTTATATCATTGGCTACAGGAAGAGCGGTCTTTCTTACTAAAGAGATTGCAGAAAAGACTACCATTGAAAGTTTAGTATGTGAAGGTGGTAATGGATTAATTGTTGATGGTGAATTAGTAGCGTATGAACCTATTAATATTGATTTAGCTAAAGATATCTTAAGACAATGTGATGAACTTGGAATAGGCTGGGCTGTATCAAATGTAGATAATCCTTTACTAATTACTAGGAGTGAAGACGTTAAAACAAGTTTCAGTGTAACGTCGTTTATAAGAAAAATTGAAGTTCATAAAGACTATGACTATAATAATGAAACATCAATTCGCAGAATACTCATCGAGAACAATCAAGAAAAATATAAACAACTACAAAATATAGAAAAAATTGGTTTTATGAAATATGAGGGTAGTCCGTTTGCTTTAATAGAACCAGATAACAAGTATAAAGGAATTAGAAAATTATTGGAAATATTACAAGGAAATGAAGAAGATGTAATTGTTTTCGGTGATGGAATTAATGATATATCAATGTTTAAAGAGGCTAAAACAAGCGTAGCTATGGGTAATGCTATTGATGAATTAAAAGCAATTGCAACCTATGTTACAGATGATGCAAATAGCGATGGAATCTATAATGCATGCCTACATTTAGGTTTAATTGATTGACAATAGGTGCTATTTGTATTATAAATATATCAATTAGGAGATTTATATAAATGGACGAAGATTGTTGGCAGAATTGTCAAAACAATATCTTAATAAACACACATGCTATCATAGATAGATTTTTGTGTGTTTTTCATTTTAGGGAGATTATATGAATAATCAGTTAGTTTTTCAATTATTATTACAGGCATTTTTAATATTACTTAATGCTGTTTTCGCTTGTGCAGAAATAGCGGTTATTTCAATGAATGATGCTAGACTTGAGCAATTGGTTGGTGAAAACAATAAGAAGGCTATACGTCTTAAAAAGCTTACCAATGAACCAGCAAAGTTTTTAGCAACAATTCAAGTAGCGATTACCTTGTCAGGCTTTTTAGGAAGTGCTTTTGCAGCGGATAACTTTTCTGAAATGTTAGTAAGTTGGTTAATAAATATGGGAGTAACTCTTCCGGTATCAACATTGGATACAATCTCAGTTGTAGTTATTACATTAATTCTTTCTTACTTTACTTTAGTATTTGGCGAGTTAGTGCCAAAGCGTTTGGCAATGAAAAAAGCGGAACAACTAGCTTTAGGAATGTCAAAACTAATAACTACAATATCAGGGTTATTTAGACCGATTGTTTGGTTTTTAACAGCTTCTACAAATGGAATTCTTAGATTATTAGGAATAGATCCTAATCAAGAAGATGAAGAAGTTAGTGAAGAAGAAATAAGAATGATGGTTGATATTGGTAATAAAAAAGGTGTAATTGAAAAAGAAGAAAAAGAAATGATTCAAAATGTATTTGAGTTTAATGATACTGAATTGTCAGAAATAGCGACTCATCGACTAGATGTAAAAGCATTGCAAATAACTGATGACTTGGATGTATGGGAAAATGAAATGCAAGAAAGTAGATATTCATACTATCCAATATGTGAAGGTACTGTTGATAAAATAGTAGGTGTATTAAACGTAAAAGATTACTTTAGATTAAAAAATAAAACCAAGGAAGTCGTAGTGAACAAATTAATACGACCTGTTCAATATGCATTAGAAACAATGACTGCAGATGTATTGTTTAAAAAAATGCGTGCAACTAAAAACCATTTTGCAGTAGTTCTTGATGAATATGGCGGAATGTTTGGAATTATAACAATGAATGATTTACTGGAAGAATTAGTAGGAGATTTAGAGAATGATATTTACCAAAAGGATGATGAGGATATTGTTCAAATATCTAATAATACCTGGGAAATATTTGGTAACGCAACTTTAGAAGACGTTTGTGAAAGAACGGGAGTTTGTTTGCCAATGGATACTTATGATACATTTGGAGGATTTATATTTGGTACCTTTGAAGAACTGCCTAAAGTAGGAGCTAATTTTGATTTAGCTGAGTATCATCTGAAGGTTGAAATTAAGGAAATCAAGAATTATCGTATAGAAAAAGCAATAGTAGTAAAAACAGAAGAATAGTTAATTTATATAAAAGCAATCATACTCATGCTATAATTGTACGTACATGAAATTGTAATTAGAAAACTAAGCAATTAGTACAGGAGAACTCATGAGTAAATATATTATTGTAGCCGAAACAGGCGCAGACATCCCAAGTAGTATTGTTGAAAAATATCAAATTAAAATTGTTCCTATGCATGTTTCGTTTGGAACAGATACTAAAGATGATATGACATTTCCAGTATCGGAAATTTTTGATTACTATGAGAAAACAGGATTATTACCTAAAACAAGTGGATCAACACCGGCAGATTTTGAAAAAATATTTGAAGAGATTCATGAAAAGTTTCCTGATAAACATATTTTGCATTTAGCGTATTCTGCAATTACTACATGTTCATATCAAAGTGCTATAATTGCGGCGGATGGTGCTGATTATATTACTACTATTGATACAAAATGTGTGTCTGCTGGACAAGCGTTTTTAGTTTTAACAGTAGCTGAATGGTTAACAGAAAATCCCAATGCTGAATTAGAAGATGTAAAAGAAAAAGTAAACCAACTTATTGAAAAGAGTCATATGGGATTTATTCCAGGTGATTTAGTTTATCTTAAAGCAGGTGGACGTGTTACTAATGCAGCATACTTAGGTGCAAAATTATTAAACTTAGCTCCAGTAATAGAAATTATTGATGGTAAACTAGTATCATCTAAAAAGTATAGAGGATCAATGTTGACAACGGGACCTAAGTTGATTAAAGATTTTACCGAAACCCATCATCTTAAGAAAGATCGTATTGCATTTGTTTATTCTGGCAATCTGGATGAAACACTAAAAGAAAAAGCAGAGAAAACTGCAAGAGATTGTGGTTATGATAGTTGTATATGGATTCAAGCAGGATGTGTTGTATCAACACATAGTGGTCCTGGAGCATTTGGTATTATTGGGATAAGTGAATAACACTGAATTATAACTAATAAAAAGAAGACTAGATAGAATGGATAATTACATTTTATCAATTAGTCTTCTTTTTTTCATTTATTTTTTTCTACGACTCTACTATATCCAGTGATTTCATCAAATTCATTAATTAAATCAGCATCTAATAAATAGTATTTATATTTGTTTTCTAATCCAAAACTAAAAGTTTCTTCTTCTAGTATTCCGGCATAAGGTTTGGAAGTAGATAAACTATAAGTTATTTCTGTTGGATAAAATGTTATCAACTCTTTGTTAAAATCAAGCTCTGGCTGAACGATAGTAATTTTATGTGAATATTCTTCGCCGGTATCAATCGCGATTCTTACATTATTGGGGGTATAGGATTCACTTCTACTTAGCAAATCATAAAACTTATTTGTATCTATATCCGCATCTATTGGATGCGTTTCGTGTCCATCAAAAAGTAAAACAGCGGTTGCGATAGGTTTGTTAAAATCAGTAGTACCCTTTGGATAAGCGATATATTCAAGTGATTCATCAAACTTATAAATGCTAGTTGTATTTGTATTCCATATGACTTTTTCAATTGGAGTAATAAGTTTACCATCATGATAAACATCAAGTGTTGAAACATCATCAAAGTAATAATAGTAATTCGATTTTTTAAACCCACATAATTCATATAAATCGCCAAACCATTTGTTGTCTCTTTGAAAAGCTAAATTATCTTCGTCACCATCTATAAAAGCTTCTATTTCTTCATCATCAATAGTAACAGAATAAACTAAAGTTTTTCCTTGCGTAACTATATTATTTAATTCATTAATAAAGCTACAACCAGTTATATTAAAAGAAATTATTAATGCGAGCAATAATGTTATTTTAGTTTTCATAGAGTTCTCCTATTCTCATTATAGGCGAATAACGATTTTTAAACTAGTAATAATATTCATTTATAGAGACATACAATAGGCATTTTTTTGTTAATGAAAAGAAAATTTAATATAACTTATTCTAACTTTACAAAGACTTAATCAAATCTTACACCGATTTAACTAATCTATCTAAAAGAATTGATAGAATACAATTGAGCCTAGGAGGAAGATATGAATCGTAAAGAGAGAACAGAAGTATTAATAAATATGAATATTGGGTTACTTCGTTCATTAGCAAAAAAAATTAATGAACAACATGATGTTAAAGAAATAGAATCACCATCTCATAGTCTAGTTATGATTAAGAAAAGAGAAGGTGCTAAGAATAGTCTATTTTATCTAAGTGAGGTAGTGGTAAGCGAATGCCGAGTTATGATTGATAATCATATCGGATTTGGTATATTACAAGGATTTGATTTAAAAAAAGCTAAACTTCTTGCGATAGTTGATGCGGCATTTAATGCCAACAGTTCATTATGTTACAAACTAGAAAAAACAATTGAAGTTGAAAAACAAAAACAAGAATTAAAGCAAAGACAAGAAATGAAAGCAATACTAAAAACAAAAGTATCATTTGATACGATGCAGGAGGATTAACATGTCTAAATTTCATAAAGTATTTGATACTCAAAAACTATTTAGACAATTGTTAAATAGTATGGCATATGCAGCAACAGTAAAAAATGTTCATGGCATATGTAATGGTTGTGATTATGCAATGGATTTATATAAGAGTACTCAGGCAATCGCTATATCGTTGTTAGATACAGATACTAGTTATTGTGTATTAGGAAATAAAAATATTGATGAGAAAATAGCGATGATAACTTATTGTCAAAAGAAAAGCATTGAAAATGCTGATTATATTTTTATTGCTAATGAAAACCAATTTGAGTTACCAAGAGTATTAGAATATGCAAAGGTGGGGACACTAATTGATCCCCACAGTAGTGCAACAATTATTGTTGAATGTAATAGTTGTACAACAGGCAAAACATATAGTTGTAAAGGACCTGGAATAAAAGAAAGAAAAGAAATAAAAATTAATATTAATTGTGATTGGTTAGATATCCGTAATGAAAAAAATATCGAGTTTCCAATGGGAGTAGATATCATATTTGTAGATAGAAATTATAACTTACTTGCGTTGCCACGAACAACTCAAGTAGAAAGGGTATAGTCAATGGCATACGTAGCGGTTAGAGGTGGACAAAAAGCCATCGAAAAAAGTATTGAACGTTTAAAATACAAAAGATTGCAACAAAAGCAATCAATTAAAACTAAAGATATAGAATCATCATTTAGACTTCTAATTGATCAAGTATTATCGGAATCATCATTATACTCTAGAGAACTTGCGGCGATTGCACTAAAACAAGCAGAGGGATCAGTTGAAGAAGCGGTATTTCTACTACGAGCTTATCGATCAACACTGCCTAGAAAGTACTATTCAAGAGTAGCGGAAAGTTCTTCGATGTTTGTTGAAAGAAGAATATCAGCAGCATTTAAAGACATTCCTAAAGGACAAATATTAGGTGCATCATTTGATTATACACATCGTTTAGTTGACTTTGAATTAAAAGATGAAACAGATGAAGATGCTAAAAAATTTATTAGAAAAATAGAACTTCAATTTAAAAAAGAAGAAAGTGAAATTGAAAAATTTCCTAAAGTAGTAGATTACTTAAAGAATGAAGGATTGATTGCAATACGTGAAAATGATGATACAGAGCCAAGAGACACAACAAAAGAAACATTAAAGTTCCCTGCAAGTAGATCAGAAAGACTTCAAATTCTTCAAAGAGGAATGAGCCAAGCTGTTATAGGACTTGGATATGCATCGTTACGTGGATATGGTGCAGTTCATCCAACGGTTGCGGAATTACGTGTGGGACAATTACCAATTTATATAGAAAATCCAAACAATCCAACAAGTGAAGAAGATTCATATTCTATAGGTAGCGTAGAAATAACTGAAGTAGAAAGCTTAGTTCCAGTAACAAAATTATTAAAAGATGGAAGTCATGAAATTAACTTTGAAATAGGTTATGGTATTACACTAGGACAAAACGAAACAAAAGCGATTGCTATGAGTATTCTTGACCAATGTTTAGAAAGAAAAGATGAATCATTTGCAACAAGTGATGAAGAATTTGTTTTATATCATGTAGATAGTATCGAGGCTACAGGATTTATATCACATTTAAAACTTCCACATTATGTTACATTCCAAGCAAAACTAAATAGTGCAAGAAAAGTGAAAGGGAATAGTAATGAAAAAGAAATTTAATTTTGCCTTCTTTGATGAAGGAAGTAAAAGAGAAATAAGAAGATCTATTCTCAAAGCAATTGCGATTCCAGGATATCAAGTGCCCTTTGCATCAAGAGAAATGCCGGTTGCTAGAGGATGGGGAACAGGTGGAATTCAATTAACCCTTTCGTGTATTGGACAAAAAGATGTTGTAAAAGTTATTGACCAAGGAAGTGATGAAAGTGTTAACGCAATCAGTATTAAAAAATTAATTACTGATACAACAGATGTAGAAATCACAACATCAACAAAAGATGCATCAATAATTCAATCACGACATAGAATTCCAGAAGAAGAATTAAAAGAAAATCAATTACTTGTATTGCAAGTTCCTACACCAGAACCATTGCGAGATTATGAACCTAGTGAGACAAAAACTAAAATACTACATGGTGAAAAAGAATACACTGGAGCTAAATTACTATTGTTTGAACAAATCATGAAATATAACACAATGGCTACCGGAGCTGATCATCCAGTAGAAGTTAACAATAGGTATGTTATGGCACCAAGCCCTATTCCAAAATTTGATAATCCTAAGATGAATGAATCCAAGGCAATCATATTACTTGGAGCAGGACGAGAAAAGAAAATCTATGCAGTACCACCATATACGAAAGTTGTGTCATTAGATTTTATAGATGTACCATTTGAAATAGAAAACTTCCATGGAAAATCTTGTAGTCATTGTGGAGCAAGTAATGTTTATCTTGATGAGATTATAAATCAAGAAACAGGCAATGTAACTTATCAATGCAATGATACAAGTTATTGCTTAAAAAGAAGAAATGGAGAAATACAATGAGTGAAAATCCAATATTTCAAGTAAAGCATTTATATAAACAATTTGGTCCTGGATGCGATTTTTGTAAAGGTGAAACCAATAACTTACAAGGAAATTATTGTCCTAAATGTAAAACTGTCTATGCATGTAATGACATTAATATCGATCTTTATGAAGGTGAAATACTAGGTGTTGTAGGTGAATCAGGAAGTGGTAAATCGACATTAGTTCAATGTTTATACTTTGATCAAGCAGCTACAAGTGGTGAGTATTATCTTGATAGACATAAAGATGCAAAGAAAAATGTATTTGAAGAAACAGATCAACAAAAAAGAATGATTAGAAATACGATTTTGGGAATGGTTTATCAAAATCCATATTTAGGATTAAAGATGAATTTCTCATCGATATCTAATATCGCAGAGAAACTAATTGCAGCTAACCATCAAAATGTAGGTGAAATGACAAGTATTGGTAAAAACTTACTAGAGAAGGTTAATATTGCAGAATACCGTATGAAAGAATGTCCAAAAAATTTCTCTGGAGGTATGCAACAAAGAGTTCAAATTGCAAAAGCATTATCAAATAATCCGCCAATATTATTATTAGATGAAGTTACAACAGGATTAGATTTATCAGTTCAAGCTAATGTATTGGATTTAATAAAACAAATTCAAAGAGAAAGTAAAGTATCAATGATTGTTGTATCACATGATTTAAGTGTTATTAAAATGCTTGCTGATAGAACGATTGTTATGTTAAATGGCAAAATTGTTGAACAAGGATTAACTGATCAAATCATGGAAGATCCACAGCATCCATATACTCAACAATTAGTATACTCATTACTATAGGAGACCACATGAAGAAAATTGTAAATATAGATATCGTTACAAAAGATGGCATACTTAAAGATCATGAAGTACTTGTGAAAGATGGAATAATTAGAAAAATTGCATCAAGAATTCATGATGAAGTAAATGAAGTAATCGATGGACAAGGTGGATATCTTGTACCAGGATTTATTGATATTCACTCGGATTATATCGAACAACTTGCAGCACCACGAGTAACAAGTGTTATGGATTTTAGTTTAGCTTTATATGAATTCGAAAGAGAATTAGTTACACATGGGATTACAACGATGTATCATTCTATTTCATTCCTAAAAGATACAGGTAAGAAAGCATTGCGCAAACCAGAAAATGTAAAGAAGATGATTGAGTTAATTGACAAGAGTCATAAACAATTGCACTTAGTTCATCATCGTTTTCACTTGCGTCTAGAACTAGATAACATCGATGTATATAACGATGTAGTGGATTATATAAAAGATGATAAAGTACATCTAATATCATTTATGGATCATACTCCAGGACAAGGACAATATCGTGATTTAGAAATCTATAAGAAATCTTACATTAATGATGAAGGTTTAACAGAAGAACAAGTTAATGAAAAAATGAATGCCTTAATGACAAAAGAGAAATTAACTTTGGATAAAATTATTCAAATTGCGGATTTAGCAGAAGAACGTCATATTCCAATTGCATCTCATGATGATGACTCGATTGAAAAATTAGATGTTATCAAAAACTTCCATGCAACAATATCAGAATTTCCAATCACAATGGAAGTACTTCAAGAAGCATATCATCAAGGATTTCATACAGTAGTGGGAGCACCTAATATTTTATTAGGAGGATCTCATGCAGGGAACTTGAGTGCAAAAGAAGCAATTGAAACAGGATGTGCTGGCATACTTTGTTCAGATTATTATCCTGCATCATTATTGCATGCGGTATTCATGATGGTAGATAGTGGACAACCATTACACGAGATGATCAATAAGGTAAGTTTAAATCCTGCTAAAGCCGTTAACATTGATCATGAAGTTGGATCAATTGAAGTAGGTAAGAAAGCAGATATGCTCATTGTAATGCGATTACCTGATAATTATCCAGCAATAACTCATGTATTTGTGGAGGGAGTTCTTGTATCAAACATGAACTATCGTGTTTAATATGATAACAAAAGAACCGACAATTAAAGAGAATTCTGTTATAGAGAATTGTGAGTTAGATGAATACACAGAAGTAGGTGTATTTAATCGGTTAGAGAATGTAATACTTGGTAAATTTTCTTATACAGGTGAATATTGCATTCTACAAAATGTAATTGTTAAGAATTACGCAAACATTGCGGCAATGGTAAGAATAGGAGCAACGGATCATCCTATTGAAAGACCAACATTACATCATTTTACATATCGCAGAAAAATGTTTGGTTTAGTAGCAGAAGATGACATTGAATTCTTTAATGAAAGAAAAGCAAGAAAAACAATTATTGGTCATGATACTTGGATAGGGCATGGAGCAATTATAAAACCAGGTATTTCATTGGGTAATGGTTGTGTTGTAGGAAGTGGAGCAGTGGTAACAAAAAATGTAGAACCTTATGCTATTGTTGTAGGCAACCCGGCGCGAATATTAAAATACAGATTTACTACTCGCCAAATTGAAGCGTTGGAAAAAATAGCGTGGTGGAATTGGCCAGCAGATAAAGTATTAAAAAATTGGGAAGATTTTACATTATCAATTGATGAGTTTATAAGAAAATATGAGGTAGAAAAATGAATGAAAGTTGTTTAGAAATAAAAAATCTATCAAAAGAGTTTACAGTATACAATGCCAATAAAGTTGTAAAAGCATGTGAAAATATAAATCTATCTTTACAAAAAGGTGAATTTATTGGAATTACAGGAAGAAGTGGTAGTGGTAAATCAACAATACTAAAAGGCATTTATAGAACTAATTATCCACAAAAGGGTGAAATATTTTATGAAAGTGATAAATATGGATGGATAGATTTGTGCAAAGCAACGGAAAGACAAATAGTTCATTTAAGAAAACATGAAATAGGATATGTTTCACAATTTCTAAAAATAATGCCACGCACTACTGCAAGACAATTAGTAGAAAATGCTGTATTAGAAACAGGTGGAACAGAAATAGAAGCAAAAGAGAAAGCAACTATTATTTTAAAACATTTTGATTTAGATGAAACGTTGTGGGATGCATATCCTAACACATTCTCAGGTGGAGAAAAGCTGCGAGTAAATATTGCGATGGCAATGGTTAAAAAGCCAAAACTATTACTATTAGATGAGCCAACTGCGTCATTAGATAATGCAAGCAAAGTAAAAGTACGTACGTTAATAGAACAACTTAAAAATGAAGGTACGACTATGTTAGGTATATTTCACGATTTAGAATTTATGGAAGGCTTGTGTGACAAAGAGTTTAATATGCAAAAAGGCGTTATTGAAAAATGAAAGATTGGCACATTCATTCAGATTACTCCGATTCATCAAGAACAGTTGAACAAATAATTCAAATTGCAAAAGAAGTTGGATGTACCAGCATATCAATTACAGATCATGATTCAGTTGATGGAACACAAGATGCAATGAAATATAAAAGTGATGAATTTAATGTAATCTCAGGTATAGAAATAAGTGCGTGGGATAATAAGATTTCTAAAGAAATTCATATTCTTGGATATAATTTTAATTTAGATGCAAAACATATTAATGCGTTATGTGAATACACAATTAAACAACGCAAAGACATAGCATTTCAACAAGTAGAAATACTAAATAATCTTGGTTATGATGTTTCAATGAATGAAGTATATGAAAATCAAAAAAATAGTAAAACAATTTATAAACAACACATTTTAAAAATATTAATTGAAAAAGGAATTACAGATCAATATTATGGTGATTTCTATAAAATGATGTTTAAGAATAATGGTCCATGTCAATTTAAAATAAGTTTACCAAGTGTAGAGGATGCTATTGAAAGTATTCATCGTGATAATGGAATAGCAATCTTGGCGCATCCATTTAATAGTAAATGTATAGATGAAATACAACGTTATAAAGAAATGGGTATTGATGGTATAGAAACAAATCACAGTTCACAAAATGCTAAAGAAAGAATAGTATGTCACAATATTGCAATACAATATGACTTGATAGAAACTGGAGGCAGTGATAATCATGGTGAATATGGAAATGAACCAGAAATCGGAAGTGGTCTTAAATAAGTTTAATGATGCTAAAGCGATAGTTTTAAAAATAGGTAATTCATTAAAACACAAAACAAATATTATAATTAATAAAAAAAATAATGATATTAGTGATTTAGTAACCAATTATGATATAGAAGTTCAAACTGAAATAATGGAAACATTAAAACAAAAATATATTGATGATTCATGGTTGTGTGAAGAAAATGTAAATGAAATATTAAGCAGTGATTTATGGGTTTTAGATCCAATTGATGGTACTACAAATTATATAAGTCATCATTGTGATTATGCAATTTCATTGGCTTATTATCATCATGGAAAGCCAACGTTTGGAATTGTTTACGATGTAGTTAAAGATGAATTATTTCATTGTATAGTGGGCGATGGAGCATATTGTAATAATATAAAATTAGATGAATTACCATTTTATAAAATGAATGAAAGTATTTTGAATGGCAGTTTAAAATCACTGTTAGGATTCAACGAGAAGCATGGTTTGGATTTGGTGAAAATTAGCAAAGAGATTAGAGGACATCGTAGTTTGGGGTGTAGCTCATTAGCAATATGTCATCTTGCTCAAAATTTAGAGCAGTTATTTATTTCTAATCATATTAAAATTTGGGATTATGCAGCTGCAAGATTAATATTAGAAGAGGTAGGAGGATGCATAGATATTTACTATACATTGAATACTTTAGATAGTAATCAAACATTCATAGCAGCAACATCGAAAAAATTATTAGATGAATTTTCAAAAAAATGTACAGAGTGGAATTAACTCAATTTTTACACGGAGTTAATTCTTTTTTCATATAAAGAAACTATAGTAATAGTGTAGGGTAACTACGCGGAGGATATATGAAAAAATTATTACTAGCACTATTATCACTTGTATTATTAGCGGGATGTCAAACATCAAATAACAATTCAAATTCAGAAACAACAAATAAAACATTAGATACAATCACAGTAGCATTTTTACCAAATGAGGGATCAGGTTCAATTAGTACTGTAGATCAAATGTTGATTGATGAATTACAAAAAGCATTAGGTGACGATATAAAAATTAATGGAATAGTTTGTGATGACTATTCAGCAGTAACAGAAGCAATGCTTACTGGAACTGCACAAATCGCATGGGAATCAGGTGCAACATTTGTAGCAACTAAAATGGAAGATGATGCAATTATTCCACTTGTTACTTATGGTGTAGATGGTGATGTAAAACAAGCATCATACCCAGCGTTTATTGCAACTAATAAAGAAAATGAAAAAGATTTTGAAGGTAAGTCAAAAGAAGAACAATATGAACAATTAGTTGATAAGTCATTCTCATTTGTGTCTGCGACATCAACATCAGGAAGACTTGTACCAACTACAACACTATTCATGGCATTTGGTCCTGATGGAAATGGTAAAGTTGAAAACAAATCACAAGTATTTGAAAAAACTACAAGTGATGGTGGATTATTCTCAGAAGTTCAATTTGGTGGGAATCATCCAGGAAGCGTACAACTTATTGTAGAAAATAAAGTATACGCAGGAGCATTCTGTTGTAAATATGGTGATGACTTTATGGATCAACTATATATTATTGATGAAGTAGATGTACCTAATGGACCATTATGGGTCAATTCAGATTATATTAATGCCGATATGCAAGAAGCAATTATTAATCACTTTGTAGCTATGACTCCTGAAAATTCAGTGGAAAACTTCTTCTCTAATGAAGATGGATTCTTCTTTGAAAGTGATGGAGCTGGAGCAAATAGATTCGTTAAAATACCTGACGGATTCTATGATTTCTTATACGAAATGTATAAAGATTAGAGGAGATAAACATGACGCAAGTTTTACAAATGGATTCTGTATATAAAATCTACGATAACAAAATCAAAGCATTGAATAATATTTCGGTTGAAGTAAATGTAGGAGAGTTAGTTTCTATTATAGGACCTAGTGGTGCAGGAAAATCAACATTACTACGTACTATTAATAGAATGATTGATGTATCTGAAGGGGATATATTGTTTAATGGTGTCGATGTTGTAAAAGCAAATAAACAAGAATTGAAGACAATCCGTAAGAATATTGGGATGGTTTTCCAACATTACAATTTAGTTTATCGTTCAAGTGTATTGGAGAATGTATTACATGGTAGACTTGCAAACTATAATTGGTTTCAATCATTATTAAAACAATATCGTAAAGAAGATGTAGATTCAGCTATGAGTATTCTTAAAATGTTAGGATTGGAAGATCGAGCATATGATCGATGTTCAAAATTATCTGGTGGCCAAAAGCAACGTGTTGGAATTGCACGAGCATTAGTACAAAATCCTAAAATGATATTGTGTGATGAACCAATCGCATCATTAGATCCACAATCAAGTAAAGTAATCATGGAGTATTTAAAGAATATAGTAGAATCTACTAAAATTCCATGTCTTGTGAATTTACATCAAGTAGATGTAGCGATGCATTATTCAGATCGTATTATTGGTATGCATCAAGGTGAAATAGTGTTTAATGGTAAACCAAGTGAATTAACAGATGAAATGATTGAAAAAATTTATGGTGTTAAGATGGAAGATTTAATTAATCAGGGTTAAATAAATGAGCTATCTAAATAAAAAAAGAAATCTGTTAATTCTTGGAATATTAGTTTTAATTATAGGGACAATTTTTATTGGGAATACAATTCAATTTGAATGGGTTAATTCTATTACCAATTTCTCAAAAGGGGTTGCACGATTCATAGAACTTTACTTGCCACCAGATTTAAGTGATTTAGGTCCTATGATTCAACAAATGGGAATAACAATTTTACTTGCAGGGGCAGGTTCTTGTGTAGGGATGATACTTGGCTTATTGTCTGCAATCGCTATATCTAAAAAAACTGGTAAAAATAAAGTATTAAAAATAACTGTTCGATTTATTGCATCGCTTACACGTAATATACCAGAGGGTGTGTGGGCAATTATCTTATTAATAAGTTTTTGGTTTGGTGAGTTTCTTGCGTTTCTTGTATTATCAATTATCTCATATGGTTTCCTAACACGTGTCTATGCAGATGCGATTGATGAAACTAACTCAGCGTGCATAGAGGCTTTAGAGGCTACAGGTGCAACTTATTGGCAAATCATATTTTGTGCAGTAATACCAGAGGTAATGCCATCACTTATTTCTTGGGGATTATATTCAACTGAAAATAATATTCGTTCATCAACAATTATTGGAATGTTAACAGGGAGTGGAATTGGATACTTAATTAGTAACTATAAACATTTTAGACAGTTTACATCATTATTCACTGCGATTATTTTGGTGGTAATTGTAATTCTTGTCTTTGACCAAACTTCAAGTTATGTACGAAGGAGGATTATGGATTAATGAGTGAAATACAACTTGTAAATAGTGATTTTAAATCAAGTAAATCAAAGCGTTATAAACTAAGAAATAAAGAGGTAAGTGATCAATTAATTAAAGTAATACTAGGATTATTTGTTGTATCATTAGTAGTATTTCTTTTAACTGCGACATATAAATGGGATCAGTTTAGACCTGATATCGTTATGGAAATGGCAGCATCATTTTTAAGATTTGATGCATTAAAATTAAGTGAAATGACATATATTGCATCACTATTAGTTAACACTGTATTTTTAGGTGTATTGTCTACGGTTCTTGCGGCAGTTTTGGCTTTTCCGTTTGGCTTACTTGCCGCAACGAACTTATCATCTGTAAGATGTTCAAATGTGATAAAATCAATCGCGAGTTTTGTGCGAGCAGTTCCTACAATTATTTGGGTATTAATCTTTATATCATCATATGGGTTAAGTGCTACAACAGCTGTTGTAGGAATGATATTCCATGGATGGGCATTCTTTGTAAAGTCATACAGTGAAAGTTTTGAAGAGGTAGATTCAGGGATCATTGAAGCTTTAAAAGCTAGTGGAGCTAGTTGGTTTCAAGTTATTACAGAAGCTGTACTACCATCATGCATGACACGTATTATTGCTTGGTTAGCGATGAGAAGTGAAATAAATTTTGCGGTTGCCGTAGTAGTTGGTCCAGCAATTGGAGTAGCTGGAACAATTGGTAGTGTAATCAATGCATACTCAAGAAGTGGTTTTTATCCAGGGTTAGGTTTTTCAATCTTATGTGTATTTCTAGTGGCGTTCTTGTTTGAATTACTAATTAATAAATTACGTACAAATACTATTGATTAATATTAAATAAATTGTAAAAAGTTAGTTTGTGAATAATAAAAAGTAGAACTTATTTTGATTTAAGTTCTAC
Organism: Anaerorhabdus sp.; assembly: GCF_036641015.1. Classification (GTDB taxonomy): domain Bacteria; phylum Bacillota_I; class Bacilli_A; order Erysipelotrichales; family Erysipelotrichaceae; genus Anaerorhabdus. The sequence continues at coordinate 30,980 of NZ_JAVWFO010000013.1, forward strand.
TTTTCTATTCTTCCCTTTTATTTTAATACCTTGCAAATTAACAATCTTTGATTGATCGATATTCAATAAAGTTACTGTTGTATAGTTTTGTTGGATATCGATAATTCCAATATTATCAGCAGTAAATTGTTTTAATGAGCATAGTGCACCAACGATATCTAGATTTCTAATTTTATCCTTCTTGCCAGCTCTAATAAATAAATGAGTATTCTTTGAATTGAAGTTAATATCTTTATCTTCTTTTCTTACTGACTTATGTAAGTTGTTTTGAACAATAGTTGAAGGGATAATAAATTCTTCAGTTTCATTCAAAATAATTTCTTTAATACTAGAAGTATCATCTCTTGATATAAGAGTTATTGATGTACCTTGTTCCTCTTTACGACCTGTTCTTCCTGAGCGATGAATATAACTGTCGATTGTTAATGGGCAGTCATAATGGATAACGGTAGTTATTTGATCAACGTCAATCCCTCTTGCGGCAATATCGGTTGAAACTAGTATTCTTGTTTTACCTTGTTTAAAGCGATTTAGTGAATGAGTTCTATCTTTTTGTTCCATACTACCATTAAGAACACTGCATAAGTATCCTTCATCTTGTAATAGGGATGCAATTTGTCTAGTTTCTTCTCTAGTATTAACAAACACACACATTGATTCAATTACGCAGTGATTACAAATATCTAATAATATTTTTTCTTTGTTTTCTGTTTGTATGTGATAGGTATCAATTTGATTACTAATTTCTAGAGGTGAATCAATGGTAATAATTTCAGCATCTCTTACTTTTAATTTGTAAAGTAATAAATCAGAATCCATAGTAGCTGAGAATAACCAAGTGGTGTGTTTTGGTAAATCTCGAACAATAGTTTCTACTTGTTCGAGTAGTCCTAAACTTACCATTTCATTTGCTTCATCAAGTACTAGTGTTTTAATGTTATCCATGTTTATGTTATTTGATTCTAAGTGATCAAATATTCTTCCTGGTGTTCCTACAATGACATGGGCTTTTTGTTTAAGTTGTAATGCTTGTTTCTTGAAGTCTTCACGACCAATCAAACATACGCAGTTAATCTTCTTATATATTGCAAGGCGATTAAATTCATGTTGGATTTGTTGGGCAAGTTCTCTTGTAGGGGCCATAATAAGCGCACTTGTTGGATCATCAAAGTTTATTGATTCAATAAGTGGGATACAAAATGCAGCTGTTTTACCTGAACCTGTTTTTGATTGAATCAAGCAGTTCTTACCTTCTAATAAAAGTGGTAATGCTCTACTTTGAATTTCTGTACAAGTAAAATATCCACAGTCGAGGATTGCTTGAAGTATTCTTTTGTCTAAGTTATATTCTTTAAATTGTGTATTCATGTATGTAAGTGTAATGTGTTTGGAGCCATAATGCAATGTTTATATTTTGTAATGTGACTAATGGATATCCAAACAAAGCTGAATTATGCTAAAATAAAGGATAGAAAGAGGTGCTTATGAACGATACAATAGTTGCAATTTCGACAGCTTTTCAAGAAGGAGCTATTTCAATTATCCGTTTAAGTGGTGATGATGCAATTGAAATTGCCAACAATTTGTTTAGTCGTAACTTACTTGATGTACCAAGTCATACTGTTCATTATGGAATGATCCAAGAAAACGGTAAGCCGGTTGATGAAGTATTAGTAAGTGTTTTTAGAGCACCTAGAACATATACAAAGGAAGATGTAGTAGAAATTAATTGCCATGGTGGTATTTATATTACACGTAAGGTATTGAGTTTATGTGTAGGAGCTGGCGCAAGAATTGCTAGAGCGGGAGAATTTACAGAACGGGCATTTTTAAACGGGCGCATAGATTTAACTCAAGCAGAAGCTGTTTTAGACCTTATTGAGGCTAATAACTCTCAAGTGGCAACTAAAGCTCTTTCATCAATGAAAGGTTCAGTTACTCGCTTAATTCATCCTTTATGTGAGGATTTATTACAAATTATTGCACACATAGAAGTTAATATAGATTACCCAGAATATGAAGATGTTGAGCAGTTATCACAAGAGATAGTATTACCACAAGCTAAAGAATGGTACAAACGAATTGAAAAAATAATTCAACAGGCAGAGAATTCATATCAAATCAAAAAAGGTATTAATACAGTAATTCTAGGTAAACCTAATGTTGGTAAAAGTAGTTTATTAAATGCCCTATTAGAAGAAGATAAGGCTATTGTAACCAATATAGCTGGAACTACTCGTGATTTAGTAGAAGGAATAGTGCATTGTAAAAATGTTACTCTCAATCTTATTGATACAGCAGGTATTCATGATACCAATGATATTGTTGAACAAATAGGAATAGAAAGATCTTTAAAAGCATTAGAAAAAGCTGAATTAGTACTGGTTGTAATAGATTTATCAAGAGAACTAGATGAAGAAGATAAAAAGTTATTAGCATTAACTGAAAATACAAATCGTATCGTTGTTTATAATAAAAAAGATTTAAACAGTGAAGTACAAGGAATAAGCATTAGTGCAGCTAATCAAGATATTGATGAACTAATTCAAGAGATTAACAATCGGTATGAAACGCAAATACATGACAGTAATGAAGTGACATTAAATAATGAGCGACAAATCGGGCTAGCGATTGAAGCTAAACAATCTATGAAACAAGCAATTGAAGCGTTGGAAAACAAAGTTGAATTAGATTTAGTAACTATTGATATTCAAGATGCGTATACTCATCTAAAAGAAATTTTGGGTGAAGTAAGCAGAGATGATTTATTGGATGCGTTATTCAGTAATTTCTGTTTAGGTAAGTAATGGAAAACTTATTAGTCAAAAGAGTATGTGCAACTTTGTTTGATATTCTAGTCGTAACAATTCCAACAGTGTTATTATCTCTAACTTTTCAAGGGTTAAAGTTAATTCCACAAGTAACTGATTTTTTAAATAATTTTAATTTTTTAACACAATTATCTACTTCATATTTAGTTATGTTTGCGATATATGATTATGTTTACATGTCAAAGTTTCATACGACAATTGGTAAGAGTAGATTACATATTCATGTTGAGACAGAAAAAGGAAGAAGAAGGTTATCGCAAAAAACGCAAATGATACGTTCGTTGTCTAAAGCGGTATCTTTGTTTGGGCTATATGCTATTCCTTCGGTATTATCTTTATTAATGATGACAACCAACTATAGCACATCAATACATGATAGATTAGCGAGGACAGAGGTATGGGAGAACAATATTGGTTAGATAGCCATGCACATTTAAGTGATGATAAACTATATGATCGCTTAGATGATGTTATTAAATTATGCAATGAGAATAAAGTAAATAAGATTTTAACAATTTGTTTAACATTTGAAGAACTTGAACGAGCATTTCTTATAAAAGAAAAATATGCTCAGATTGATATTGCAATGGGATTGTTTCCAACGGATTATCATCTGTTTACTGAAGAAAATTGGCAAAAGTTAAAAGAAATATCAATGGATGAACGAATTGTTGCGATAGGTGAAATGGGATTAGATTATTATTGGGAAAAAGATGAAGAGAAAAGAGCGTTGCAAAGAGCTAATTTAATTCGTCAAATTGAAATTGCTAAAGAAGCGAATAAGCCTATACTTATTCACTCTAGAGATGCTGCAAAAGATACAATTGATTTACTTAAGAAAGTAAATCATTATGGCGTAATGCATTGTTATTCTTATAGTCAAGAGATGGCTAAAGAGTTTATCAAGCTTGGGTATACACTATCTTTGGCAGGACCTGTTACATTTAAGAATGCAAAGGAACCCAAAGAAGTAGCTAAACTGGTTCCTTTAGACAAACTGTTAATTGAGACTGATTCACCATATTTAACACCAGAACCACACCGAGGGTGTGAGAATGAACCGGGTTATGTAAAATATGTAGGTGAGTATATATGTGAATTAAGGGGTATACAAGATAGGGAATTACAAGAAGCTATCAATGATAATTATGATAAGTTGTTCAAGAAATAAATGAATATATAGTAAGATTTAGGACGAAAGTGTCGGGCATGGCTACATTTACTGACTAAAATAGTAAGGTAATAACAAATAAATAAGAAAATAGATTTATTATTTTAGTTAATATGTTAACATAAACTAAAGAGGTAATCTTATGGATCTTAAAATATCAAAATATTTACTTATTGAAAATGAAATTATTGAAGCAATTAAACGTGGAGAACTTAAACCAGGAGATAAGGTTGATAGCGAGTCTGTTTTAAAAAAGAAGTACGGGGTTTCAACTATTACAGTAAGAAAAGCATTTACCGATTTAATTAACAATGGGTATTTATATGCCGTTCAAGGGTTAGGAACATTCGTAACAAAAAAGCAGATGATTCGCGGATTAACGTCAATTAGTTTTTCTGATGAACTTGAGCAACAAGGGTACAAAATTGGAATGATTATTGACTCGATAGAAGAAATTCAAAACAAAGAAATAGCAGAAAAATTAAAGATTGACGAGGATGCAAAAATCATATGTATTAAGCGTGTTCGATTAGCTAATAATGAACCGATTGCTTATCATACATCATATGTAGATAGTAACCGTATAAATCTTGAACAAGCACAATCACTAAAGATTACACGTTCTCTTTATAAAACATTTGCTAAATATAATTTGATACCGATTTGGGTGAACGAGAATTATTCAGTAAAAGAAGTTACAGATAGCAGTGTTATTAATCAAATGAACTTAAAAAAAGGATGTCCCTCATTCTTTGTTAAGCGTGTTGCATATGGTACATTAGATGAAATAATTGAATATGCAGAAACATATTTTAATAAAGATTGGTACAGTGTTACGGTAAATATTAAGGCATAAATTAAGTATAAGAATAAACGGAAGGTATATCTAAACACTAGATATGGTATTCCATTTATTCTTTTTT
>NZ_JAVWFO010000014.1:0-25514 GCF_036641015.1 Anaerorhabdus sp.
AGTTAAAACTTACATCGCTTAACCTGTATAAATATCTATTTTTATCTAAATACCAAAACAAAAGAATCCGTCAGGATTCTTTTACTTTTCTTTACCTTTTGTCATGATGTCTAATATTAAATTATCTGTTTGCTTCATGCCTTCTTGGCCCAACGTACCAACCACTTTAATAGTATGTTCAACACAATCCTGTACAATTCCACATGATTCTTCAAATACTCGTTGGTTTTTAGCCATCTCATATCCTAGCATTGCAGAGAATAATGCAGTAGAAATTTTACTAGCACAAGATTCTTTAGCACCATCACAAATAATACCACTAGCTGTCGCTAACCCATTAGTAACAAGATTTTCAATTATTTTTAATGAATCATCATTTAAATAAGCAATTCCCGCAAAACTTGCTACAGCTGCACAAACAACACCGCAATAAGCTGATAGTCTTCCTATACCAGTTTTAAGATGAATTGTAACTAAGTTAGCAAGCACAAGTGCTCGATATAATTTCTCATCGCTTAAATGTTGCTCGCGAGCATAAACAATAACTGGTATCGAAGTCGTAATCCCTTGATTACCACTACCCGAATTAGTCATAACTGGCAATTGACATCCACTCATTCTTGCATCACTTGCCGCAGCAGCCATACCTATACAAGATGAATATTTACCTTGTATATTTTCAATGATTGTTTTGCCAACACACGCACCATATCCTTGAGCAATACCTTCATTCGCAATTAACATATTATTTTTTATTTGTTTTTCTAACAAATCTTGAATTCTTGTTAAATCACATTCATTCGCAAAATTCAAAATATCTTCTAAATTAAGGCAAGTACGGTCTGTTAACCCTGCATTTATATTTTCATTATCACATGGTTTTTCAAATATTAATTCACCATTTTTTTCAATTTTTGTTATATTAGTATGTGTATGCATTAAACTAACTTCAACTGTGTCATCTTTATATATCATTTTGATTCTTATACTTAAGTTAGGTTCATCCTTTAAACAAATAACTTCAACAAGATTTCCATTAGATACTTCCTGAATTCTATTTTTTTGCTCATCTGAAACTATCGAGATTACTTCCAATTCTTTATCCGAATTACCTGCAATCCAGCCTGCATTTACAGCCGGAATAATCCCCTTACTCTTATTTGTATTTGGAATCGTAACACTTTTAACATTTTTGACAACATTAGCGCTACAATAGACAATCACTTTTTCTGGATCATGTTGCAAATGTTTTCTAGCTATTGCGCTTACATACGCTAATGCAATAGGTTCTGTACATCCTGTCGCAAGAACTAATTCCTCATTCAATATAGTATAGTATTTATTCGTATCTTTCATAGTTCCACCTTTTCCAATATAATGATATCATTTGCTAAACAAGGATACAATCAATCCTGACAATTATCACCTTTACAAATCTTGTGTTCTAGAATACACTTGATTTAGTCAAACATAGGAGAAAATTATGAATTCAACATTAGCTTATTATTCAACTATTTTAAGACACAACTTTAAAACTTATTGCACACTAAAACTACAAGAAATGGGATTAACACAAGGTCACTTCTTTTTTTTGCTATATGTAGGTAAACATCCTAATTGTTCACCAAAAGAGTTATCAGATGCCTTGCATATGGATGCCGGTCATACCAATCGAACACTAAATAAACTTGAAGCAAGTGGTTTTTTAATACAGGAACAAAATCCAAATGATCGTAGAGCTCACATTCTAACCTTAACACAAAAAGGGAATGACGCTTTTAAAGCAGGTCATGATTTATTCTATCAATGGGATGATGTAATTCTCACAAATCTAACTAATGATGAAAAAAAGGAATTATTTAAATTACTAAATAAACTTATAGATACAAATATCGAAAATCATTTACAACATAATTTTGAGAATGATGCGTTAAATAAATAATTATTATTTAATCTACCGTTTTTCATAATTAAGAGTAAAATAGAATTATGAAAACAACTATTATAAATGCTAATATATTTACATCAAACAAAGACATGCCTTATGCTAAAAGTATGTCTTTTGAACATGGAAAAATAACAGAAGTATCTTGTAACAATTTAAGTGGTAACAACATTATTGATGCCAAGGGAATGTTTATTACCCCGGCTTTTCTTGATATCCATATGCATCCATTATGGATAGCTCTTAACTATGATAAATTCGCATGTCTACCACCTCATATTTATTCAATTCATGAAATTCAAAATGAAATTATTAAGAGAAGAAAAAACAATCCAACTAAATGGATTCTTGGTTGGGGATATGATGAAGGTAAAATGAAAGAAAAACGTATTTGCACTAAGTATGATTTAGATAGTGCTTGTAATGACTTTCCTGTTATTATCGAAAGAACTTGTAGTCATATTTGTATTTGTAATACCGCCGCACTTCTTGCATTAAATATTAATCCAACGAATCATGATGGGGTATTACGCGAATCCGAAAAATTCGAAGCTTTCTTAAAAATTCCAAAATGTACAAATGATGAAATAATACATAACTTAAAGCTATTTTCTAATGATTGCTTTTCCAAAGGAATCACTACTGTATCAGAGATGCTAGGAAATCAAAATGATTTAGATATTTATCTTGAAGCTGAAATTCCTCAACGAATACTATTTACTTATGATTATAATGCAATCAAAGACATGGATAATTTACCTCCCATTACTAATCCCAAAATTAAAATTCAAGGAATTAAATTACTTGCCGATGGAAGTGTCTCTGGTCAAACTGCTTGGTGCTCCAAACCCTATCTCAACACAGAAAATAATGGATTATCGACTGTAAGTGATACCGAAATCATTGATGCAATGAATATCGCAAAGAAATATCAATTACAATTAATTGTTCATGCAATGGGCGACAATGCAATTAACCACATATTATCACTAAAAACCGATGATTGGCTAAGTAAAATACCATCACTAAGAATTGAACATTATGCAATTCTTTATAATGATCTATTGAAGTCTACTAAAAATAAACATGTTGCGATTGTATCTCAACCTATCTTTATGTATGCAGAAATAGAAAGTTATTTAAAGAATTTAGGCAATGAATTTAAATCATTCTGCTATCCTTATAAATCAATTCTTGATCAAAATATTCCACTGGCATTTTCAAGTGATGCCCCTGCAACATCATGGACAGATCCATTCAATCCATTTATCGCGATTAACTCTGCATGTAAACGTCAAAGTTATAACGGTATTGACTCTGGGATTAACCAGTCCATTTCCATTGAAGATGCAATACATTGTTATACTTCTAATGCAGCAAAAATTGTTGGACTTGATAATGTCGGTATGATCAAAGAAGGCATGTCAGCTGATTTCATCATCCTAAATCAAAATTTATTTGAGAAAGATATTCCTATAGAAGATACATTGGTTTTACAAACCTATATGGATGGCGAATTAAAGTTTACAAGAAATATACAATGACTATTACCGTTCTATTCATTAAGTACTTATATTTAATTAATTAAGGCTGAAATTAGCGTGATTTTGCATGAATAGCACTTAAAAAAGCAGCTATTATCCAGCTCAATACCCTCACTCAAGCAATTTTAATCAATTTGTGCTATAATAGAAGCAGATAACGAGTAGCTATTAATTTGGCATAAGACCAGTTATGGCTACTTTTATTTTCAGAAGGAGGGATATTCATGTATAAAATTGGTGAAAAAGTAATTTATAAAACTGAAGTTTGTAGTGTTAAAGAAATTAAAAAGAATGCCTTAAATAAGGAGATGTACTACATACTAGTTCCTATCTTTAGTGGTGGATGTGAAACAACAATTCAAGTTCCAACATCAAACAAAGCTGGGAATGTCCATGAATTACTAACTAAAGAAGAAATCGAACAACTTGTAGATGATATTCCAAATATACCTGTTTGTGATATGAACGATATTCTAGTAAAAAAAGAATACGAAGTCTTACTTAAAACTAATAAACCATCTGATTTAGTTCGTATCATTAAAACAACTTATTTGAAGAATAAAATTAGAGTTGAAAACAATAAAAAAATCAGCTCAGTGGATGATTCATATTTCCACGAAGCTGAAAGAATTCTATATACACAATTATCTGTTGTTCTTGAGAAGACCGTAGATGAAACACGTGCTTATCTAACTCAAAAACTAGGACATACAAATTAATTTATAAACTAAGAATCACACCGAGTATTCCAGTAAACACTATTACTAGAATTGGGTGTGGTTTTTTCTTTTGATAGAAGGCAAATAATATCGCAAATACAATTACATGAATATAATTAATGCCACTTAAAGAAAATGTAAACCCATCCACAAAGAATGTTGAAGCAAAAATACTCGAACAAGCCACTACAATCAAAGCAACTACAGCAGGTCTTAATCCATAAAACAATCCTTTGACAATATTGCTTTCTTTAAATTTAGTTAATATCTTTGCGATAATACAAATCACAATCACGCTGGGTGCTACTAGTGCAAGTGTTGTAATAATACCACCAATAATACCAAGTAAATGAGTCCCAACATATGTTGCCATATTAACTCCCATAGCTCCTGGTGTTGATTCAGATATCGCAATCATAGTAGTTAATGTTTCCACAGAAAACCAATTATATTTATACGACATTTCATATAAAAATGGAATTGTAGCCAATCCGCCACCTATTGAAAATAACCCTGTTTTAAAGAATTCAAAAATTAATTGAAGAAATAGTATCATTCTACATCCTCCTCTAATTTTTTAAGGTTAGAAAAAATCAAACCACATACTCCAGCTAAAATAATTACCCAAACTGTTGCTGTTCTAAATATAAAGGCAATACATAAAGATAAACAAAAAATAAACACTCCAAACTTATCTTTTATACTACCTTTCCATAATTTAATAATTGATGTGACCATCAAAATACAAACACCTATCCCAATACCATTAAGCGCATGTTGCACTACTGGAAAATCTTGAAATGTAGGCAATATTGTAGCAATAATTGTAATTATTACAATTGAAGGAGAAACAACTCCTAAAGTTGCAACAATTGCACCAAGTAATCCTTTTTGAAAATAACCTATAAAGGTTGCTGTATTTACCGCAATAATACCGGGAGTACATTGCCCTATTGCATAATAATCTAAAACTTCTTCTTCAGTAGCCCAATGGTGTTTTTCAATAACTTCTTTTTCAATTAGGGGCAACATTGCATATCCACCACCAAATGTAAATAAACCGATTTTAAACCATGTACTATAAAGATCCCAATATATCTTCATACTAGCCCTCCCAATTTCACCAAACTATTATAACGCGTAGTCTATTGAATTGTAAGAACCTACAAAATAATCTATAATTAATATAGAAAGAAGGTTTATTATGGATATTGTATTTCAATCAGTTGTAATGGGATGTTTAGTAATATTAAGTGCATCATCTATTGTATTTCCAATTTTATTTTTAGTGCAAAGAAGCAAATACAATAAAGCTAAACTAGATATCCTAAAAACCACAAAAAATAAAGAATAAAATCATTAAGGAGGAAACAATGACTATTCTAGATTCGTCAAAAGGTTATCAAAAATACTTTGAAGAAATCACTAAAATTCCACACGGTTCAGATGAAGAAAAACAAATAAGTGATTTTTTAGTCAAAGTAGCTAATGATAATAATTTAAAAGTAGTACAAGACAAAGTTAATAATGTAATTATTTACAAAGATGCAAGTAAAGGTTATGAAAATCATGAACCCGTTGCATTACAAGCTCACATTGATATGGTAAATGAAAAAAACAGTGATAGTAATCACGATTTTTCAAAAGATCCATTAGATATTTACATTGAGGATGGTTTCTTAAAGGCAAGAGGTACAACACTTGGTGCCGATGATGGTGCAGGTGTAGCTTATATTTTGTCAGTATTAACAGATTCAAATTTAAAACATCCACCACTCATCGGAATTTTCACAGTAAATGAAGAAGCAACCATGTTAGGTGCATTCGAAATTGACACTGAGTTAATTAAAGCAAAACGATTAATCAATATTGATGGCGAGGAAGAAGATTCTTCCATGACTGGTAGTGCAGGTGGAATGGATATTTTTATCTCTGAACCAATTACACGTGATACAAATAAAACTAATGGATACAAACTTGTGATACGCGGTTTACAAGGTGGTCACTCTGGTGCAGAAATACACAAAGAAAGAGGTAACTCTAACAAAATTCTTGCGCGATTACTTCATGCATTATCAAAAGAGGGAACAATCCAACTCGCAACTTTTAATGGCGGTTTAAAAATTAACGCTATCCCAAGAGAAGCTGAAGCTACATTCACATATTCAAATGTAGATAAGTGCCAAGAATTAGTAAACAAAATCACTGAGGAAATAAAAAAAGAACTAGAATTTACAGATGCTGGATTAACAATTACACTTGAAAATATCGAACTTGAAAATACCATCGACAGTAAAACATCAAATGATATTATCACTTTCTTATATTTAGTTCCAAGTGGATTAAGACACAAGTCAGATCATCTTCAAGGTTTGACTACAGCATCAGAAAATTTAGGTATTGTTGATTTGACTGATACAACATTTGAATTTGGTTTATCAGTACGTGGAGCTCTAGACTCATATGTTCAAGACTTAGCTGACGAAATCATTACACTTGGCCAATGTTTTGGTTATAAACCTAAGACCGATAACTGGTATCCTGCTTGGGATTACATGGAACATAGTCCAATGCGTGATACAATGGCAAAAATTTATAAAGAAGTTCACAATGGAAAAGAATTACAACTATACGCTGTTCATGGCGGGTTAGAATGTGGAATCTTCAAAGGTAAATGTCCTGACCTTGATATCGTTGCCATTGGACCTAACATCTATGATGTTCATACACCAGACGAAAAACTAGATCTAGCATCATTTGACCGCACTTATACATTCTTGTGTAAGTATTTAGAAAATCTATAGCATAAAGCACCCTACATAAAATCTGTAGGGCGCTTTTTTTAGTTCTGTAGAAAAGTTGGCAACTTTAGTGAGTAATCACTGATACTCAAACAGAAAAACCGATAATTTTTAAGAACTTAATGCCTCTTAAGTTTATTTATGCAACAAATCACTTTCTTGTAATTTACAATACAATTGCGATTCTTCCCATTCATGTGATTCATCATTAAGTAATCGATTCACAACATCTGGACCTGGAGTATCTTGTTTATAGGTATAAATGGGACATTCTTTTTCTAAATAACTTTCTTTAAGTTCTTCGATATATTCCCAACTCAATAAAATTTGATCCCATTTTGAAAACCAGCTTTGATCTCCTTGAATACATGAAAACAATAATCTTTCATATGCTTCTGGCGTATTAATTCTATTTTTAGAAATACAACTTTGACAAAAATCCATTTCAGTTTGTACTATATCTTCACTTTCACCTGGTTCCTTCATGTTAAACTTCAAACTAATTCCCTCTAGTGGTTGAATTTTTATAACTAACTTATTCGCTTCAACAAAAGAGCTACTTTTTTTGAATGTTACAATAACATTCATTTCTCTACTACCTGTCTTTTTACCAGTTTTAATATAGAAAGGAATTCCTTTCCATCTTGGAGTGTCGATAAATAATTTCATAGCTGCATATGTTTCAGTCTTACTATCTTTAGATACATTATCCTCATCTTTATATCCTTCATATTGAGCAAGTATCAATGAGTCTTGTATATCTAGTTGGTTAACTGGTCTTAATGCCTTTAGCACTTCAATTTGTCTATCTTGAATAGTTATTAAATCATTAGGTCTTTCCATCGCAACAAGCGTTAATATTTGCATCAAATGATTCTGAACCATATCTTTTAACGCTCCTGCATGATCGTAATATGATCCTCTTGTTTCCACACCAACCTCTTCAAGTGCCTGAATTTGAATGTTTTCAATACTATTAAAATTCCAACTATTCGCAAATAACAAATTATCAAAACGTATAGATTCAATATTGCGAATCATCTCTTTACCAAGATAGTGATCTATTCGGTATATATTTTCACTTCCAAAACTATCTTCAAGTTTTTTACTTAATCGTCTAGCTTCCTCCAATGAATTACCAAATGGTTTTTCAATAATAACTTTTCCATCACAACAGTTTTTAGAAGCTGTAATACCATCTGTGATAGTACAAAAATATTGTGGTGCAACCGCATAATAGAAAATCGGATTAATTAAATTTTTACCATTAAAATAATCAATCAAACCTATATACTCTTCATGATTAGTAAAATCCATTTCATAGTAATCTACTTGCTTAATAAAATCATTAAATAAGTCAGAATTAAACTTCATTCTAGCGTATCTTTCGATCCAATTATAAATGATTTTATGATACTCTTCATTCGTATATTTTCTTCTTCCAATCGCAATAATTCTGTCTTTTCCTAATTTATTAGTTTGATATAAATTATATAATGCAGGCATTAGTTTTCGATATGTTAAATCACCAGTACCCCCGAATATAACTATTGTATTATTCATTCCATTCATGATGATTTATTCCTTCTTGATCAATTCTTTCAAATGTATGTGCACCAAAGAAATCTCTTTGCGCTTGTATTAAATTTGCACCAACGTGTTTACTTCTTAATTGATCTAAATACGTAATTGCTGATACAAATACAGGAGATGGAACACCTCCACGAATCGCTAATGATGAAACAACTCGAAGCGATTGAATATTACGTCTAATGACTCTAATAATTTCCTCATCAAGTAACAAGTTTTCTAAATTTTTATCTTCATTATAACTTTTCATAATTACTTGTAAAAATTCTGCTTGTATAATACAACCTGCTCTAAATATAGAAGCAATCTTACCTAAATCCAAATTCCAATTATATCGTTTTGATGCATCTTTCATTAATGCAAATCCTTGTGCATATGCAACGATCTTACCAAGCTGATATGCTTTTCTTACTTCTTCTTGAAATACATATGGATTAACTTCTTTAGTCATAGGTTCATCAAATAACATTTGATAAGTATTGCGTAATTCGTCAAAATTCGAAGTTACTCGAGCTAATACCGCTGCGCCAATCAACGATGTATTTTGGTCTTGATCTAATGTTTCCTTGCTAGTCCATTTCCCAGTCCCTTTTTGACTTGCTTTATCAATAATATAATCTATTAACTCACCATCTCTTAATTCGTCTTTTTCTCTTAATATCTTAGCGGTAATTTCTACAAGATAACTTTTTAATTCTGATTGATTCCATGATTCAAATATCAAAGCCATTTCACTATTTGTATATCGCCCAATCTTTTTAAGAAGTAAGTAACTTTCTACAAGTAATTGCATATCTGCATATTCAATGCCATTGTGTACCATCTTTACATAATGTCCCGCACCATCCGGTCCAATATATGTACAACATGGTTCACCATTTTTTTTAGCTGCAATACTTTCTAAAAATACTTTAACTTCATTATATACATCTTTATCTCCGCCAGGCATAATACTAGGACCTAGTCTCGCACCCTTTTCACCACCAGAAATCCCTATACCTAAATAGTTTATTCTCTTCTCTTTCAAATATTCATTACGTCGTATTGTATCTTTAAAGTATGAATTACCACCATCCATGATGATATCTCCTGTATCAAGATACTCAGCCAATTGATTACATAAGTCATCAATCGCTTGCCCTGCTTTAACCATTAACAAAATTTTTCTAGGTTTTTCCAATGAATCTATAAATTCTTTTAAATCCGCATAACCAATAAAATTATTATATTCTTCATTCATCATATCTTTAGTTACTGCATATGTGCGATTATACCCCGCTACTTTAAAATTATGACTAGCAATATTTAGCGCAAGATTTTTACCCATTGTGCTTAAACCGATAATACCAATTTGATTTTTAATCATTTAAATCTCCTTCCATCGCTATCGAAACTCCTTCTGGAATACTAATTTTGGAGGTAACCACACCTATTCTCCCTTGATTTAATCTAAAACTAACTAATTCATTACTAAAACGATTCGCAACAAGTAAGTATTTATCATCTGCAACGTCCAATATATCTCTTGGATGATTTCCTGCCGCTGATTCAAATTGCATAATCTTTGGTAAATTCGAGCCAATATCAATTACTGTGATAATATCTAATCCTCTTGTTGAAATATATAGTTTTCTACCATTTCTACTAATTCTTAATGCCGCAGTTCCCTCTTTATTTTTTTCATTGTTTGGTAGAATTGAAATTTGATCCACTAAATTAAAATGTCCGTCTACATAATCATATGTAAACAATTCATTACTTAACTCAGTTACAATATATACTCGCACCTCATCCGTAGACACGACACCATGACGTGGTCCAGAACCATTAGGAAAGATTATCTCTCCTGTAAGTTCTAACTCTTGATTATAGATAAATACTTTATCCATCATTAAACACGGAACAAGAATTAAATCTTTAAAGAAAATTGTTTGATGACAACCAGCTTTTCTTTGCACCATGACTTTTTTAACAAGCTCAATTTTTTCGCCATGATAATGCAACTTAGTAATTGTACCTTCATGATAATTTGTCGTATATATATAATCGCCGTTTACTGCTATGTGGCATGATGTTAAATTCTCATAGATTAAAGAAGCTAGTGTTAGACCATCTTTATCTATTACCATTACCCCTGCACCATTTTCATCATCATAAAGTGTATAGATTAAATTATTAGCTAGTGTAAGATATTTAGAATTTTTCACTTTCTTAAAAAGGATTGGACCCTCTAAGTGCCCATTTGTTTCATCTAATTTAAATTTATAAATACCTTCACTTATATCTGAGGTATAAGTTCCCATATATCCTGTAATCATTTTTTGTACCTCCTATGTATCTTTAGTTTAGCACATTTCATCAACTTTACATGGTAATATGCACCATGATATTATTGACCTAATAAAGAGGTACTCTATGAAAATTAATCACAGTGATGGAAGCAAAGTATTAACTACAAACCGTTGTATTTGTAGACCGATAACTTATCAAGATAAAACTGACTTATTTAATAATATTAATCATGATAAACGAGTACTTACCTATTTTTTAGCACCCTATTACGAAAATATAGTAGATTATTCACTTGATTCCTTGATCAATCGAAGCCAAAATGGATCTTATATTTGGGTAATTGAAGTAAATAATGAAGCTATCGGTTTTGTTATTGAACAGATTCGGGATGAGGAAGCACGTTCAATTGAATTGGGATATGCTATAGGTTATCTTCACTGGAATAAAGGATATATTACGGAGGTTATGTCTTCTATTTGTAGTTATTTATTTGAAACTTGCCATTTTCACAAGATAAGTTTAGGAGCTATTACAGAAAATTCATCTTCTATTCACGTAATGGAAAAACTTGGTTTTCAAAAAGAAGGTGTATGTATTGATGAACTATACTATCATAATAAGTTTTATGATGTTGTCTATTACTATAAGATAAATCCAGTTGAAATAAATAAGTAAATAGAAATGTTAAGCTTCGTTGACAAATTGCCAACAGTGCTTTATTGAACCCTAGTCGCCAATGGAATATACTCCAATTAGCTATTAAAGAGGAGGACGAAAAAAATGAAATTCAATGAAAAATTATTATCTATTAGAAAGAAACAAGGACTATCACAAGAAGAGTTGGGAATGGAATTAGAAGTTTCAAGACAAACTATTTCTAAATGGGAAGCTGGACAATCTTATCCTGATTTTCAAAGACTAGTTATGCTAAGTGATTACTTTAACATGACATTGGATGAATTAGTTAAAGATGTCGACTTTCAAGACGTAAGAGAAAAAAATTTAACTGATGAAAAAGTATCATCAATTTTTAGAGATGTTCAACGGAGTAAAGATCTATTAACAAAAATTTATAAATTTGCATGTATACTTGGTGTAATCATTTTAATACTCATATGTATTGGGTTTATAGCTCATTTATTATTCCCAAACATCGAATGGTTATGGGTAACTAAATAGCTCTTAAAAAGGACTTAAATTAGTATTATGTTTTCATCTTGCTATAGTTGATATCTTTACTACTATCTTCTTTTTAAGTTGAAAATAGATAAGTCGCTCATATAAAAAAGGAGAATTAATTTCTCCTTTTTATCCGTTATTTTCAGCAAATTGTGAGTTATAAAGTTTAGCATATAAGCCACCCTTAGCAAGTAATCCAAGATGTGTTCCTGTTTCCTTAATATCTCCGCTTTGCATATATATAATCATATCTGCATCTCTAATTGTCGATAATCTATGAGCAATTACAAATGAAGTTCTACCTTTCATTAATGTTGCCATAGCATCTTGAATCAATACTTCTGTACGAGTATCAATAGATGATGTAGCCTCATCCAAAATCATGATAGGTGCATCTGATAATATTGCACGGGCAATTGTTAATAATTGTCTTTCACCTTGAGCGATGTTGGTTGCACCTTCTTGAAGAACCATATCATAGCCACCAGGTAACATACGTATAAATTCATCCGCATGGGCTGCTTTAGCAGCAGCTTCTACTTCACTATCCGTAGCATTCAATTTACCATAGCGAATATTATCACGTATTGTTCCTGTAAATAACCATGTATCTTGCAATACCATACCGAATATTTGTCTAAGTTCTGTTCGTTTCATATCTCTAACATCAACGCCATTCAATTTAATTGAACCACTGTTGATATCATAAAATCTAAGCAATAAATTTATTAATGTTGTCTTACCAGCACCAGTAGGTCCTACTATTGCAACTTTACTACCCGCATTCACATGAAGAGAAACATCATTCATTAGTGTTTGATAAGGCAGATATCCAAATTTAACATGTTCAAAATCTACTGTACCATCAACTTCACTTGGGAACTTAGAAGGACTAGCTTCCTTAACTTCCTCTTTTTCATCTAAGAATTCAAAAATTCTAGCTGCTGCCGCTGCTGTTGATTGTAATACATTTGATATTTGTACTGTTTGATTTATTGGTTGAGAGAATTGACGTAAATATTGAATAAATGATTGAATCATACCAACTGTCATTCTTCCAGATATTACAAGAATAGCACTTACAACCGCTACCGCAACATATCCTAGGTTAGTCATTGCTTGTGTTATTGGCATCAAAGTACTAGATAAGAATTGTGACTTCCAGCCACTTTGATATAATTCGTGATTAGTAACTTCAAAATCATCAATAACATCTTCTTCTTTACTAAATGCACCAATAACATTATGTCCTGTATACATTTCTTCTACATAGCCGTTTAAATCACCTAATGTATCTTGTTGTTCCTTAAAGAATCGTTGTGCTTTTTGAGCAATCTTCATTGATAATACTAATGCCAAAGGAACAGTTACGATTCCAATTAGAGTTAAAACTGGACTTATTGTTAACATCATAATTAGAATAAAAATTAATGATGTAACTGCAGTAACTATTTGATCTAAACTTTGTTGTAAACTATTTGAAATAGTATCAACATCATTCGTAATTCTACTTAGAATATCACCATAAGTATTTGTATCAAAATAATTCAACGGTAATTTCTTAAGCTTATCATCTACTTTGCTACGAATATCAAAGATTGTTTTTTGTGATACTCTTACCATTATATGTGTACTAAAATATTTAAATATTGCAAACAGAAGATAGCATAATGCAAGAATAATTAATATTGTAATGAATGATTTAATACCTTCATTTGACGGTACTCCATTAACCACTAAATGTAACATTGCATCGGTTGCTTTACCTAATATAAATGGTGCAAAACTATTAAACATTGAAGCTAAAATAATAAATAGAATCGAAATAATTAAACCTTTACGATAAGGTTTCATAAATGCAAATAAGCGTCCAAATATTACTTTGAAATCTAGCATCTTACTTTTTTTCATATTATGCTTCCTCCTTACTTAATTGTGAATATACAATTTCTTTATATACCTCACAAGATTTAAGAAGTTCATCGTGTTTACCTATGCCAACACACTTACCATTTTCTATTACTAGAATACGATCTGCATGCATAATTGTGCTAACTCGTTGAGCAACTAACATGACTGTTGCATCAACCGCTTCCTTCATTAACGCGCTACGAAGTGCAGAATCTGTTTTAAAATCTAATGCTGAAAATGAATCATCAAAGATATATATTTCAGGCTTTCTAACAATTGCACGGGCTATTGCTAGACGTTGTTTTTGACCACCTGATACATTTGATCCACCTTGTGCTATTGGAGCCTCAAAACCACCTTCTTTTTGCGTAACAAAATCGTATGATTGTGCAATACGGATAGCCTCTTCTATTCGACCACTAGATGCATTCACATCTCCAAATTGAATATTATCAGATATCGTTCCTTTAAATAGGAATGCTTTTTGTGGTACATATCCTATTTTCTTTCTCAATTCTTCTAGTTTGTAATTCTTTATATTAATTCCATCTACCAAGATTTCACCTTCAGTTACATCATAAAATCTAGGAATCAAATTAACTAAAACTGACTTCCCGCTTCCAGTACTACCAATAATAGCAGTTACTTCTCCTGGATTAGATTTAAAGCTGATGTTTTTTAATACTTCATGATCTGCACCATCGAATTTAAATGAAACATTTCTAAACTCCAATGTTCCTTTTGTTTCAGGTGTAGTTGCTGGTTGTTCAGGATCTTGAATTGCTTCTATTGTATCCATAACTTCATTAATACGTGAAGCAGAAACAGATGCACGTGGATACATTACAAATATCATTGATAGTAACATAACTGACATCATGATTTGCATAACATATTGAATTACAGCAATAACATC
The DNA here is from genome assembly GCF_036641015.1 of Anaerorhabdus sp. Taxonomy (GTDB): domain Bacteria; phylum Bacillota_I; class Bacilli_A; order Erysipelotrichales; family Erysipelotrichaceae; genus Anaerorhabdus. The sequence continues at coordinate 14,898 of NZ_JAVWFO010000014.1, forward strand.
ACCAATCATTACGCCATTAATTGTCATCACTATTTGATAACCACCAAAGGCAATTAATGCAACTGTTGTCGCATATAATACTAAAGATAATACAGGTGACATAGCACCCATTAATGTATTCATCTTAATTGAGTTATTCATAAAATCAAGATTAACTTCTCTAAAACGTTCTGTTTCATAATCCTCTGTACCAAATGCCCTAGCTACTCTAACACCAGTTAATTTTTCTCTTGTTACAAGATTAATCTTATCAATCTTTTCTTGCATTTTTTGTGATAGTGGCGTTGCATATCGTGAAATTAATAAAACTACAACCACCATAACTGGCATAGAAATAAGTAATATCATAGACATAGTCGCACTCTTATTAAGTGCCATAATAATACCACCTACAAACATAAATGGCGCCATTAAACTTACACGTAACATCATATTAACAAAGTTTTGAACTTGTATAATATCATTGTTAGTTCTTGTAATTAATGATGATGTAGAAAAGTGATCAAATTCAGATTGCGAAAAATATTGAATCTTTTTGAATATTTTACTTCTCATGTTTTTGCCAAGACCCATAGATACTTTTGAAGAAAAATATCCTGTTGCAACATTACAAATTGCACCAAGCAATACAAAGTTTAACATTGTACCACCTATAGATATAATTTGCGCTATATCCTTATTAGGAATTGACTGATTGATAATTGTGGACAAATAAGCAGGTAATGCTAAACTTGCAGCTACGTTTCCAATAACCGTAACTACAATGAAGAAAATACCAATTTTAAAGTGTCCTAATTCTTTAAAAACTTTTGACATAGATTGAGTCTCCTTCTTTTTTATTGTAGGCAACTCCCTTATATATTTCTACTAAAACGATTTTTCTAACTCTAAAACCGTATCCCCTTCACCAATTTCTTTTAAAGCTTTCTTAAACTGTCTAGTAAATATGATTATTGTACACAAAACAGCAATCGTATCTGCAACAGGTTCAGCTAAGTATACTGCTGTAGTTTGGTTATTTGTAAATATTCTTGGTAAGATATAAATTAGCGGTATTAAGAGCAATATTTTTCTTAATATCGCTAAGAATACTGAACTCTTAACATTCCCAATTGCAATTAATGTCATCTGACATGATAACTGAACCGAGAATAATACTGAAACTGCCATATAAATTTTTAATGCACTCTCAGCATACTCAATAAGTGCTAGATCAGTTGTAAATAATGTCGCAAACATTTTAGGAGCAATCATAATAGCCGCCCATAAAATTGCAGAATAGATAAAACTAGATTGTAACAACTTAGTAAACGTTTCTTTAACTCTTCGAGCATTTTTAGCGCCATAGTTATAACTTGTAATAGGTTGTGCACCTTGCGTTATACCTTGTAAAGGTAACATTGAAAATTGCATAACACTTGTTAAAATTGTCATAGCACCTACCGCAATATCACCCCCATATTTTAATAGTGATGAGTTGAAGCATACTGCAATAATACTCTCTGTACTTTGCATAATAAATGGAGATACACCCAATGCAATGCAAGGAAGAATTAACTTAGCATCTAACTTCATATCTTTTAAGTTAATTTTTAATATTGTCTTTTTACCTAGTAAAAACCACACTACCCAAATTGCTGAAATTGCTTGTGATAATACAGTGGCAATAGCTGCACCTTGAACTCCCATATTAAATCCAAAAATTAAAATTGGATCCAACACAATATTAGTAATAGCACCAATTAAAACTGTTAACATACTTGTTTTAGCAAAACCTTGTGCTGTTATAAATGCATTCATCCCTAAAGCTAATTGCACAAACACAGTTCCCAACGAATAAATAAACATGTAATCCATCGCATATTTAATTGTATTTTGACTAGCACCAAACATTAATAATAAATCTTCTTGGAAAAAGAATAATACACCCGTAATTACTACTGATACTAGTAATAACATGGTAAAACAATTCGACATAATTTTAGTAGCTGTCTTATTGTCATTCTTGCCCATAAAAATAGATGCACGTGGTGCACCACCCATACTTACTAAAGATGCAAAAGCTGTAATTAACATAATAATTGGCATACATACACCAACACCAGTTAATGCAAGTGAACCAATATTAGGGATATGTCCTATATAAATTCTATCTACAACGTTATAAAGCATGTTGATTAGTTGTGCCGTTATCGCAGGTAAAGCTAATCGAAATAACAATTTACCTATTGGTTCTTTACCTAAAAAATCACTATTTTCCATTTTTCTTTTCCCTCTCTATTCCACCTAAAATATTTTCTAACATTCTATTAACAAATTCTCCAAACAATACTTTTTCTTCTTCTGTGAAATCATATGTTATTGCATCAGAAAATTTATCTTGTGCAGCTCTTATGTCTTTCACTATCACTTTAGTACTCGCTAAAAGCACCAAATGAATTTTCCTACGATCATTTTTATCTGCTTCACGTTTAATTAACTTTCTTTGGATAAGTTGCTCAATGGCTGCTGATACGTTAGATTTAGTTAATTTTCTAACCTCAACGATATCACTAGCTGTATCTAAAGAAGGGTTATTCGCAAGAAAAGCAATTACATCAAGTTCTATTTGAGTTAACTCATATTTAATGCACACAGACTCACAATAGTTCTCATATAACTTATTAAAATATCTACCCACTAATAATAAGTTTTTATTCATACTCCCTCCATTTAGTTCTATTTAGAACTTTTCTAATAAGAACTATTCTACTCTAAATATTACTAATGTCAATATAAAAAGCAAGATTTTCACCTTGCTTTATCAACTTCTATATCCCCAGTAACTGTAAAGATAATCCAACAGCCACACCTACCACAACTAATATTCCTATAATCTTAAAGTTTTCTCTTTGATTGTGATTAATTCTAAATAGAACCAATAGTCCAACGCCTGCATTAGTTAATAATCCAGCCATCAATGCACCAAAATCTAAAGCACCGCCTAAGTATAACTCCGTTAAAACAATTGAAGCTGCACAATTTGGAATTAATCCAACTATCGCAGACACAAAAGTAGTTAGTGTCGGTGATACATTAAGTAATGTTTCTAAATGTACATATTCTAATAGTAAATTTAATAGTATTGTAACTCCAAAAATATATAAACCAATCTTGATTGTGTGTTTTAGTGCTGACACAAATATGCCTTCTTCTTCACAATGACAATCTTCACCTTCACAGAATGCATCAATATCGATATGATCTTGTTTCCTTTTTCTTATTACTAAGTCAATACAATACCCAACGATAACACCTACTATAAATTTTATCGCTAATATTTTTACAATTAGATCAATAGGCGCATTATTAGATATTAATATTGGTAACATTTCATCAGATGTTGCCAAATATATGGAAATCAAAGTTCCTAATGTTAAAACTCTTGTGACATATAGAGTAGATGCTATAGATGAAAACCCACATTGAGGAATTAATCCTGCAGCACTACCAATTAAAGGACCAAACTTTGATGATTTTTGAATACTCTCAGTAATAGAATTACTTGCAGAATGTTCAATCCACTCAATTATTACGTAAGTAACAAACAAAAAGGGTAGAAGTTTAAATGTATCAATAACTGCATCTAATAGTATATCCATAGTTTTACCCCCAATGAATAATAGCACAATTTAAAAATGATTTCATTTGAGGTACACTCAAATAAAATCATTCTAAGTAGTAATTATGCTAATGGTTTAGCAGTTATAAACAAACGATCTCTTTCGTTGATTCCATAATTTTCACTAAAGAAATCATACATTGTCCAGTTATAAAAGAATCTTTCTGCTGAATAAACGCCATAGCCATCTTGATTATGATCAGTAGTATCATATGAATCTGCCACAATAATTACATCATCTTGTTGTGTTTCAGTACCCATTGTGTCATATCCGATAATAACTTGCCAATGTCCTCCCCAGTCATTCCATGCTACCATTACTGGAACATTGTTTTTTAAACTATCCTGAATCATTTCTAGACTTATATCATCAAAGTTTTCTTCTGTATAGTTATAAGTACTATCCAATTCAAAACCGCTAACACCTTCAAATATTTTAATCATTGATTCTAAAGATGTAGCTTCATATGCCAATCCATTTGTACGAAATTCAGAAAGTGTTTCTTCATTGAAATCACCTAGTTTTCCATAATAGTCTAAAACCATTAGTGCAGAAACTACTCCACAACTCCATTCAGAAGTTTGTTGATAAGTCTTAAACTTTGGCAGAATAGTTAATGTATCTGTTGATTCCATATTATAAAAATCAAGTTGTGTAAAATATGGAGTTCCTTCATGGTCTCCATCGCGTTCAACAGAATCAGCTCCATATTCCTCTAAATCAACAGCTTTTTCTATTTTCATTTCATCAGTATAATTAGCTGGTTTAGCTGTTTCTACTGGTGTTACATTAGGTGCAGTTTGAGCACAACCCGCTAAAACTGCTAGTGTTAATAAACATACAATAATTTTTTTCATTATTTTTCTCCTTGTCAAAATGAATGAAGTTATTGTACTTGTATACTTCCCCTATTTGTTTTATTTATTATCATTTCTGTTTTATTTATACTTCTTAGGTTTCTTGAGTCTATATAGTAAGTAATTACTTTTACTACTCTTATTGTTTTTACAAGCACTTAAACTTATAAATGAGTTTCTTAAACTCCCAACAAGAACACTTGTCGCTAATTCGGCATTTGACCCAGCTGTCCGTAGCCTATTTATTTTTCAAAACTTCGGTCAATTGTCAAAGACTTTCGTCTTCAAAAATGGATTACTCCATTTAAAAATTAGGATGTGAATGACTCAATACTCCCCTCCTTATTCAATCACGAAAAAAATTATAGCATAACCATTTAAGATTACAACTATTAATTTAAAAGTATTACAACTTACTTTTTAAAATATCATAACAATCTCTTGCGATTACTATTTCTTCATCTGCAACTACTACCAATACCATTACCTTAGAACTCTTTGACGATATAATAGCATCCGTTGCCATTACACTGCAATTTACCTCATCATCTAATTCAATTTGAAGTGCATCTTTGACTTTATCAATGATGCTCTCTCTCATACGATAATCATTTTCACCAACACCTGCTGTAAACACTAATGTATCTAATCCACCAAGTTGTACATAATAAGACCCAATAAAACTTGCTATTCTTTGTGCATACATTTCAAGTGCTAGCTTTGATAAATTATCTCCATCCATTGCAGCTTTGCGCACATCTCGAATATCATTTGAAATTTGTGATACACCTAGAATTCCACTTTCTTTATTTAACTGTTTTAATACATCCTCAACAGACAAACATTCCTTATGTGCAATAAATTCAACGATTGATGGATCTAAATCACCACTTCTGGTGCCCATCATCAGCCCACCTAAGGGTGTTAAACCCATAGATGTATTAATAGACTTCCCATTCTTTATCGCCGCTATAGACGCCCCATTGCCTAAATGACAAGCAATGATTCGACTTTGTTTTTCTTTTCCTACCATTTCTCTTACTCGATTAACAACATTTCGATAACTTGTCCCATGGAATCCATATTTTCTTAATCCATATTTTTCATACAACTTAAATGGAATAGGATATGTATATACCTCTTTTGACATACTTTGATGAAATGAAGTATCAAATACTGCAACTTGAATTGCATTGTTTAACAATTGCTTCATCTCTATGTATCCTTGTAGATTTGCTGGATTATGTAAAGGAGCAAGATACTCAATTTTTTTAATTTCTTCAAAATTATCTTTTGTTATTTCAACACTATTTTTAAAGAATTCTCCTCCATGTGCTATCCGATGACCACAAGCTGCAATATCATTTAAATCCCCAATGATATTATTTTTAATTAACATTTCTATAAGAAAGTGAAATGCTTCTTGATGATTGCTTAACGGTTTTTCAATACATATTTTATTGCCGTTATAGTGCAAAGTTAAATTAGTACCTCGTTCATTAATTTTCTCAATCAATCCAGATGATATTTTGATTTCATATGGCATTTCAATTAACTGATATTTTATTGAACTACTTCCTGCATTTATTACTAATACTTTACTCATAGAATCCTCCTTTGAAAAAGGATGATATTATCATCCTTTGGTTTTTTATTTCATTTCCATTAATTCTAAACAAACGCCATCTTTGATTACAAATGCAATTGTTAGGTGTTCATCAACTACTAAATTATCATGCAACACTTTTTCACATGTTGGTAATACTTCTTGAATACTATCTACTTCTACAGCGATATGAGTCATAGTTTGTACTTCTGGTGCAAACCATGTATCTTCTCTAAATCTCAAATATTCAAATCCGAATTCATTTGTTGATGGATCAATCATCCACAACTTCATTCCTTCATTCCACACTTCACCATCCATTGGTTGGGTATGTGGAGCACCTATATGTACATAACGTTTAAACATCCATTTTCTCCTTTAGCTATTATATTTAGCATCATATGCTCCACGGATTAATATTGTTAAGTAACCTAATGCTAATCCAAGTAAGCAATAAACTGTTTCTACTATAAATCCTGTTGTAAATGAAGCATTAGGTACATAATTCATAATCGCAAAGAATGCTCCTGCTCCTACAAATACAATTGGTGTTAAATTCAATAACTCAACTTTTTCAGTACAAATTGTTGGTACAACAAGAATTAATATTGCGATAGGGAATGCCCAGAAACCTAAACTTCCTGATAATGCAGATCCAAATGCAATAATACCAATTGAAGCCACCATTCCTACAACATATGCAGCGAATGCTTTAACTCCACCCTTTGGTGTACATCCAGCAATAAAATATGCTGCCCAAGCTTGGAATGCTATCCAACCAAAGCCGATTCCTATCGGCATTGTTGGCCCTAATAGTTGGTCAACGATTTGACAAACGAATGCCAAAATCGCAATGATCAATGGTCCTCCTAAATATTTAACTAATTTCATATCTTCTCCTCTATTTAAATTCTTCTTTAAGCTTCAAATATAAATCGTAAGCTTCTTTGTCGGTATAATCCTCATGAACGATTTTTGCAATGCAACGTGCCATCGCTTTAGGAGATTCTGCTTGGAAAATATTTCTTCCCATATCTACTCCTGCTGCTCCACCTTGAATAGCTTTATATACAAGCGTTAATGCTTCATCTTCAGGAAGTTTTTTACCACCTGCTACAACAATTGGAACTGGACATGCTGCAACTACTTTTTCAAAATCTTCACAATAATAAGTTTTGATAATTTGTGCTCCAAACTCAGCTAACATTCTTGTTGCTAGTAAGAAGAATTTTGTAGTTCTTTCCATTTGTTTTCCAACTGCTACTACACCTAATGTAGGAATTCCATATCGGTTTCCTGCATCAATAGTTTTAACTAAATTTTCAATTGAATCTTTTTGTCCTGGTGCACCTATAAATGTTTGTATAGCCATACAACTTGCATTCATACGAATTGCATCTTCAATATCTACACCAATAACTTCAAATGACATATCATCATCAAGTACACTTGAGCCAGCTGAACAACGTAGTGCTACACCTTTATTATATGTTGGTGGTACACATGTTCTAATTGCTCCACGAGTCCCCATAACACAGTCAACTTCTTCAATTAATTCTGGTAGTACTAGATCTAATCTCTCTAGACCTGATGTTGAACCCATGATATATCCATGGTCAAATGCGAGCATAACCGTTCTACCCGTTTTAGGATTGAAAATTCGTGATAAACGATCTTTCATTCCCCATTCAACATTATCCATACCTTTAACGAAAAACGATTGATTAGCGAAAGGTATATTTTCTCCGTAATCTTTTGCCATTTTATTTCCTTGTGCATCTGCCATTTTATTTACCTACTTTCTTAAATTATTATTTTGTGTAATATGGTGACTTACATGGTGAATTCCATAAACCTAATAATTCATCATCCATGCGTGCAATAAATAATTGGAAACCAGCTTGTTCTTGAACTGTAAGTACTTCACCTACCCAGTTTGCAACCACTTCAATACCTAAGTTTTTCAAATAATTTACTGATGAGCGATAAAGGATTAACATCTCCATTAATGTTGTTGCTCCTGATCCATTTACAATAACCATAACTTTTTCACCAGAAGTAATATCTAAATCTTTTACTAATGCATTCATCATTATTTCTATTGTTTCATCTGCAGTTTTCATCTTTTGACGTCCACCGCCGCCTTCTCCATGTTGGCCCATTCCAATTTCCATATCTTCATCACCAAGATCTGCAAATGGCGCTCCTGTTGCTGGATGTGTTGCTTCACGTGCTGCTACAGCAATTGTAGCCATATTATCTACAAATCTTTGTGTAATTTCAGCAACTTCTTCTAAAGACTTACCTGCTTTTGCAGCTGCTGCTGCAATTTTATATGTAGGGCAACATCCAACTAATCCACGACGATCATCTGCATTTGAACGTGGTGCATTTGAGATATCTTCTTGAGTAACAATCTTAATTACATTTAACCCTTGTTTAGCACATTCTTTCATTGTTAAATTTCCAGTAAGCATATCTCCTGCATGATTTAAAACAACAAATAGAACTCCATGCCCTTTATCAGCTAACTTAATTGCATCGATACAAGCTTGTGGTCCTGGTGCAGCAAATACATCTCCAACTACTGAAATATCTACCATTCCTTCTCCTACAAATCCTTCAATTGCAGGTTCATGTCCTGAACCACCAAGAGTAACAATTGTTACACGATTTGCATCCTTAAGTTTCTTATTTACAACTAAATTCCCTGGTAATACTTCAACTAAGTCTTGATTAGCTAATGCTAAACCTTCAAGTAATTCTTTTGTTAAATTTTCTGGTGAATTAATAAATTTTTTCATCTTCATCGTTAATATTCTCCTATTTTTCTTTTACGATTGCGTTGTAGAAACCTATAAATATAAATGTACAGCTTGTTGCACCTGCATCTGGTGTGCCTATAGTTTGTTCTTTATAAGACTTTGCACGCCCAAATTTACTAATAAAATCTTTACTCTTTTCTGCTCCATCTATTGCTGCATCTTTCATTGCAATTAAAATTTCAACTATATCATCTGGTGCATTTTGTGCTGCTTCTGTTGCAGGAATGAGAGTATCCATCATTGTCTTATCCCCTACTTTTGCAGTAGATAAGTACTGTAATTCTGTTAATCCAGACTTCATGATTTTCTTAAGTAGTGGTGCATCTACTTCTACTTCATCCTCTAAAACTTCTTTAAACCCTCCTAAGTATGTGCCATATAATGGTCCTGCAGAACCACCGCTTATGTTAGTTACCGCATTACCAATTTCATCAAATAAAGATTTAAGAGGTTCATTACTTGGTAACCATACAGCCACTTTTGTTTTTATTACATTCCCAATTTTTTCAATAGTAATCCCATGATCACCATCTCCAAACTTTGCATCAATCTCTGAAAGAATATCTTTATTTTCAATCATCAATCTTGCAACTTCGTTGAACATATTACTCCATTGTTCTCGTTTTATCTGCACAATACTCCTCCTTTTCACAATAAATGTAAGCGCTTATTTATTTTATAACATTTGCTATAACATATGTCAACAACTATTTGTAAATTTTGTCATGACATATGTTATATTGCAACAAAACATAAAAAAACAGCCTATTTATAGCTGTTTTTAACCTATAATAATTCTTTTGCTACATTGTCACTGATAATAATATCAGTGAATATTCCTAAGTTTATCGCACCAATTGCTGCTGTCGAATTTACTCTTGTATTAATTATTCCTATTACTTTTTTAGCCTTCTTTAAACTATCAATCGGTATTTGTATAGAGTAATCCATATCAGACTGAATCACGTTACCATTAATATCATAATAGTAACCCAATAGCATACCTACCGCCTTCTCTTGATGCAATTTCTTTTCAAATCTTGCCTCTGTAGCTAAATCAGGAACTGATGGAAAATTTCTAATTTGAATCACAACATAGTCTAATCGCTCATACATATCCATCACGCCTTTAACATTATCAGTATTTAAAAATATTTCACGTTCACTTGGTGTTGAGCAAATAACAGGTGCATATAAATATTGAGCATTTAGTCCTGTCGCTTCTGCTAACATACGTACTAATTCATTCGTATGATAATTTCTAAATGAGATTGGTGCATTGCTAATAAGCGGAACAACATCACCTATTAATTTACGCTTGGGTTCAAAGTTATCAATTTTTTTAATTATTGCACCAATGACACTCCCCCAACCAATACCTAATAAAAAATTATCCTTAAATGTACCTAAAATATATTCAGTCGCATAGTCAACAAACATTTGGTCATTCAAATCTTTATTTGTACTTGAAGGAATAATATAAATATCTTTCAAATTAAATTTTTTACAAATTCTTTCACTTAAATCATCTTCAACATTATCACTTGTCAATAAATCGTTGATTTCAATTTTGACTACCCCTAAATTCCTAGCTTCCATCAAATATTTACTTATTAATGGTCTTGATACACCTAAAAGATTAGCAATTTCATTTTGATTCATATTTT
>NZ_JAVWFO010000014.1:25614-29340 GCF_036641015.1 Anaerorhabdus sp.
ATTAATGGTCTTGATACACCTAAAAGATTAGCAATTTCATTTTGATTCATATTTTCTAAATAATACAATTTTGCAATTGAAATCAATAAATGTAGTTTGTTGTTATCTACCATAACAATCCCCCTCAAAATAACAATATTCCTTTTGTTCTGTTGAGAGCATTATAACATAATCATAAATTATTAGTAATACGACAATACAAATCACTAATTAATCAAACCAAAGCGCTAATTCTTTTTGTGCACTCTCTTCACTATCAGATGCATGTATTAAATTATTTAACATCCTACCTTCTGACTTTGACTTTTCCATAGAATCATTTCCATATTTTCCACGCATTGTTTCTTTACCAGCTTTAGATGGATCTGTAGGTCCAATAAATTCTCTAAACTTAGCAATACAATCTCCAGTATCATTTGTAATTTGCATTGCTAGTACCTTTTTACCAACAAAAGCGTTAATCACGGACTCTTTAAATGAGTCAGAATTTAAACGTTCTATTACTTCTTCATAATGTTTGAGAATTCTCGATTCTTCTACTACTACCTCTTTTTGTGCTTCAATTCTAAATCCATGATCTTTGATTTCTTGAATTAAAGTATCTACTAAATTTCTTTCAAAACAATCTGGTTTAAGCATTACATAAGACTTATTCATAGTGGTCTCCTTTATTATGTTAAATTCATTCTAACATGATTATTCTAACCATTAGCGCAAGAAATCATTGTTTTTGTTGTATAAATCATTTACATTTTATACAAGAGTAAGAAATGAGGAATTATTATGCTTATATCATTATCATCAAGAAAATGTATTACCTCTAACATTAACGCTAATACACTCACAATTATTTCAACAATGGAAGAAGCAAAAAAACAAGGAAGTGAATTAGTATGTTTTGGCGAAGCATTCATCCAAGGATTTAACGACTTAACTAGTCAATATGATATCGATATCAAAACTGCACTTACCCTTACTGATACTCCTATTCTTAGCATTATTGAAAAAAGCAAAGAATTGTCTATTGGAGTAGCGTTTGGCTATATAGAAAATGATCACGGTGATTTATATTCTAGTTATCTCATAATTGATTCAGGAAAAGTAATTCATAACTATAGAAGAATATCATCAGGTTGGAAAGAAACAAACGATCATCGATACAAAGAAGCAAATGAATCTTTGGTATTCAATTTTCATTCAAAAAAATTTTTAGTAGCCTTATGTGGTGACTTATGGGTATATCCTGAAAAGTTTAAGAAAGACTACGATATTTTATTATGGCCAATTTATGTTTCATTTGATATATCTAAATGGCACGAAACAGAACTCAATGATTATTGTTTACATAGTTCTTCAATTAATGACAGAGTTTTACTTATAAACTATATAGATGATTATTCTGTTGGTGGAAGTTTATACTTTAAAGACAATAGAATCATTAATCAAATTGATTTTAACATTGACGATTTCATCACTTTTAATATTTAGTCATAATAAAAATATCCTTATAAATTAGAATATTCCAACTTATAAAAACATGTTTATAATAGTTATAGTTTAAACTGTTGTCCTTTTCGTTTTATATCAACTACTTTATGTTCATGATTTGCATTGTATCTTTCAATAATTGAATAATCATTCCAAAAATGCATTGGGAATATCGTATCTACTTCTATCTTAGAAACAAATTCTTCAATACCGGCAAATTCATATTCTTCTTGCCTTGGATCTAATGGTAAAAATGCGATATCTATTTTAATATCTTTTAATTTATCTATTTCTTTTGAATAATTCTCTTGCATACTTTGATTATCTTCTTTTGTTTCTTCATTCCATAACCAAAGATTCAAATCACCTGCATGGTAAATAGTTTTATTATCTACCTTTACAAGAAATGCAACACCTGAGTCAGTTGATTTATATGTTTGAATATCACAATTCTCAAATAGTACTTTCTCATTTTCAGATACAACAACATCTATTTCATGTGTTGTTTTTACATCAGATGAAAATACATAGCTAACATTAGGGTGTGTTTCAAACAAGTTAAATATACCTTTGTTAAAATGATCATGGTGAAAATGACTTACAAATACAATTAATTTTTTATCATACTCAATTTTAGGAATACTTCCTTCATAGTAATCAAACAATAAGTTAACACTATCACATTCAATTAAGAAGCCACTATGACCTATATAAGTTATTTTCATATTCTTACCTAGTTGGAACTATTTCTAGCCAATATCCATCTGGATCTTCAATAAAATATATGCCCATAGTTTCATTTTCATAGCATACACAGTTCATTGCTTTATGCTTTTTAAATGCTTCATTATAATCATCTACTTGAAAAGCTAAATGAAACTCACAATCTCCTAAATCATAGGGTCTATCCATGTTTTTCAACCATGTTAACTCTAGTTCAAAATCACTTTCCTCATTACCTAAGTAAACAATAATAAATGATCCATCCTCAGCAACTTTTCTTCTTTTTTCAGTTAAATCTAATGCTTGATTATAAAATGCCAGTGATTTATTTAAATCTGAAACATTATAATTTTCATGTATCATCTTAAATTTCATAGTTATTCTCCGTTTCTATTTTAATTGTTACATTTTCAAATAGTATTAATCAAGCATTATGCGATAAATTAGAGTTTAATTTATTATCACGTATACACCAAAATATGTTAAATTAAGATTACAACACAAAAATATAAAAAAACTTATTTCTATTTAGAAGAATACTAATTATTTATAATTAATCTTAACTGGTTTCAAGAATATCTAAAGCTATCCCTGCCTTTATTACCTATGACAATGATCACGAAGGTATTGCAAATTATTTAAATTAGTTCATACTAAAAGACAATATAGGAGATTAATTATGTGGTATAATCGAAGTATTTTTTATCAAATTTATGCACTGGGATTTTGTGATGCACCTAAAGAAAACGATGGTATTCTCGTATCTAGAATTAACGATATTGCTAACTGGATTCCTCATCTAAAAAAGCTTAATATTGATGCAGTATATTTTTCACCAGTTTTTGAATCAGATTCTCATGGATATGATACAAAAGATTATCAAGTAATTGATTGCCGATTAGGCACAAATGATGATTTTAAAAAGGTTGTAACTGAATTAAAGAAAAATAATATCAGAGTTGTATTAGATGGTGTCTTTAATCATGTTGGAAGAGGTTTTTGGGCATTTAAGGATGTTATTTCTAATCGTTACAATTCTAAATACAAAGACTGGTTTTATATTAATTTCGATGGTAATTCCGCTTATAACGATGGATTCTATTATGAAGGTTGGGAAGGTCACTATGAACTTGTTAAATTAAACTTAAATAATAATGAGGTTGTTAGATATTTATTGGATAGTATTAATCTATGGATAAAGGAATTTGATATTGATGGAATACGCTTGGATGTAGCATATTGCCTTGATCAAAACTTTTTAAAAACTATTCGTTCATTTTGCCTTGAACAAAAAGAAGATTTCTTTCTTGTAGGTGAAATCATCTCTGGAGAATATAAACGTATAGTTAATAATGAAATGCTTCATAGCTGTACAAACTATGAATGTTTTAAAGGAATTCATTCAAGTCTAAATGATTTAAATCTATTTGAGATTGCACATTCATTAAATCGTCAATTTTCTAATGATCCTTATTCACTTTATAAAGATATGCATTTGTTGTCATTTGTTGATAA
>NZ_JAVWFO010000014.1:29440-32244 GCF_036641015.1 Anaerorhabdus sp.
CTAATGATCCTTATTCACTTTATAAAGATATGCATTTGTTGTCATTTGTTGATAACCACGATGTATCTCGTATTGCAAGTAACCTTAAAAATAAAAATCATTTGCCACTTGCCTATGGTTTATTATTTTCTATGCCTGGTATTCCTTGCCTTTACTATGGAAGTGAATGGGGAATAGAAGGATTAAAACAAAAAGGATCGGACGATAATCTACGTCCACATATTGAGCTTCCCATTTTTAATGATCTATCCGAAGTAATTGCTAATCTTTCTAAAATCCATAAAAATAATAAGGCTCTCATTTATGGCGATTACAAAAATATTGTTATTTTAAATAAACAATTAGTATACCAACGTTCTTTTGAAGATGAAGCTATTTTAGTTATCTTCAATATTGATGCATCTACATACACACTTTCACCAAATCAATTGGGTTCATATAATGAAGCTATTGATTTAATAAGTGGAGTTAATGTTATATTATCTTTTCCTATAACATTACAACCTTATTCTATGTATTATTTAAAAATTATCAAATAACTAAAGTACGTTATAACAAAGAAACCTATACAAAATAAATCCGATTATCAATTGATAACCGGATTTATTTATTCTTCGATACCTAATTCTTTTTCTAAGTATTCATCATATGTACAACGATAATCTTGCATACTTCCATCTTCACGTATAACTAATATACGATTTGCAATGGTTTGTAAGAATTGATGGTCATGTGATGTAAATAATAATTCTGCTTTTGTATTAATTAATCCATCATTTAATGATGTAATAGCTTCTAAGTCTAAGTGATTTGTTGGATCATCTAACATAACTAAATTAGGTGATTCAAGCATTGCTTTGCTTAGCATACAGCGAGCTTTTTCTCCACCAGACAAAACTTTAACTTGTTTCAATGCTTCTTCTCCGGTAAATAACATTCTACCTAAAAATCCACGGATGAAAGAGATATCATCATTATCAGTATATCTTGATAGCCATGTACAAATATCATCATCAGTTTCAAAATATTTTGTATTATCCATTGGAACATATGAAGGAGTAATTGTTTGTCCTAGACTAAACTCTCCACTATCAGCTTCCATATCACCATTAATGATTTTTAATAATGTTGTACATGCTACTGGATTCCCTACTAATGCTATCTTGTCATTCTGTAACATTGAGAAACTAACGTTTTCTAACAAAGTAGTTCCTTCTATAGTTTTTGAAATTCCTTCAACATTTAATATTTGCTTACCTGATTCACGTGCAGGCTTAAAATCAATAAATGGATAACGACGTGTAGAAGGTTTTAAATCATCCAACACGATCTTATCTAGTATTTTCTTACGAGAGGTTGCTTGCTTAGATTTAGAAGCATTTGCTGAGAATCTCGCAATGAAATCTTCTAATTCTTTAATCTTATCTTCTTTTTTGCGATTAACATCTTTTAATTGTTTAGCCATTAATTGACTAGATTCATACCAGAAATCATAGTTACCAGAATAGATACGTATTTCACCGAAATCTACATCAGCAATATGAGTACACACTTTATTCAAGAAGTGACGGTCATGCGATACAACAATTACAGTATTTTCATAATTGATTAAGAAATGTTCTAACCATGAAATAGCTTTTATATCTAATCCATTTGTAGGTTCATCTAGTAATAATGTATCTGCACCAGAAAACAACGCTTGTGCTAACAATACCTTTACCTTTTCACTACCAGTTAATTCTTTCATACATTTCTCATGAAATTCAGAATCAATACCTAGGCCATTTAACAAAATCGCTACTTGGCTCTCTGCATTCCATCCATCTAAATCAGCAAACTCGGCTTCAAGATGTCCAGCACGTTCACCATCTTCATCAGTGAAATCTGTCTTAGAATATAATGCATCTTTTTCTTCCATAATAGCGTATAGTCTTTCATTCCCACGTAGTACTACATTTAGTACTTTTTCTTCCTCATGTGCAAAATGATCTTGTTTTAATGTAAATAGAGTTTCTCTATTTCCCATGTATACTTCACCAGTATCTGGTTGAAGGTCTCCACTTAACACTCTTAAAAATGTACTTTTACCCGCACCATTAGCTCCAATTAATCCATAACAGTTACCATTAGTGAACTTTATATTTACTTCTTTATACAGTGTTCTTTGTCCAAAACGAACACTGATATTGTTTGTTCCTATCATAATTTTACCTCCAAACGCAATATTGGGATTATACCATGAACTACCAAAATATGCGAGTTTTAGCAATCTTAATCATAGAGAGTAATTAGTTTTATTTTATTATAATGAGACTAATAAGGTTTTATTGAACTACATAAAAAGATAGTTTTGACTGTTTCTCAAAACTATCCTTGAAAATATAAATAAGCGGATATCAAAAAGACGTATTTTTGTAATTATATCTATTTCATTTGAAATTGATTTTTTCCATTGTTTTTTGCTTGATATAGTGCTTCATCTGCTTCGTTATAAATCTCATTAAAACTCTTTTCATCATTAGCAAAAGCAATACCGATACTTACTGTTATTTCACATTTTGTAAATCTTCTATTACGTATAGCAGAACATAATTCTTCAGCCTTTTTTATTGCTACATCTTTAGATGGAATATCAGTCATTAATATGGTGAACTCATCGCCACCTACTCTACCTACAATATCACGACTGCGGAAGCGTTCCTTAAGTTCTATAGCAACTTCTCCCAAAACACGGTCTCCTTCTGCATGACCATAACGATCATTTACATCTTTGAAGTCATCAATATCCAACATAAGTAATGCAT
>NZ_JAVWFO010000014.1:32344-35093 GCF_036641015.1 Anaerorhabdus sp.
CCATAACGATCATTTACATCTTTGAAGTCATCAATATCCAACATAAGTAATGCATGCAAACTATTATTTTGTTTTTCAAGTATATTTTTTGATAATGTATTAAACGTTGCCTTATTGTTTACTTCTGTTAATTGGTCTTGTTGTGCTAACAATTTCATTGCTTCTTCTTGCTCTTTAATTTTTGTTATTTCTGTTACAACACTTAAATTTTGCATTATATTGTTTGGTAATGATTTTACAATACCTTTATCTATTACCCATCTTATTCCACAACTACGATGAATAATACGATACATAAGTTCGTATGTATTTCCCTCTGCCATTTGTCTAGCATAGTCTTCATCCGATTGTTTTTTATCATCCTCGAGAATTAACGCTTGTGGGTTTCCACCCTTTTCTGATTGAAGTTGCTCTGGTGTATATCCAGTAATTTCTGACCACCCACAATTAGAATAAATCACGATTGAACTTTGTGTATTTAAATCAAAATTACACAAAATAATTCCTCCGCGCATTCTATCTAACATATCGCTCATTTTATTATCAATGCTTGAATCATCGTTAAAGCAATCCATAATATTATCCATACTTTTTCCCCACTGTATTTATAGTGAAATAATAGCACTTTTTTTGACTTTTGACTAAGATAATGTTTTAAATATACATTAATTGTGAAAATATAATAAAAACACCAATATAGCATTATTTTAGCTATATGGTGTTTATCAATCTATTTATAATTGATTTGATCGATTGACATGACTCTACCAACTACTCCATCCTCAAGCATTACCTTAATTCCTCTAGGATGATTTAATGAGTTAGTTAAAATACGATCAACAATTCCTTTTGTTAGATTTCCAGTTCTTTGATCCTGTTTTTGTACTACTTGTACACTAGAACCTATTTTAATTAAATTACGGTTAGTTATTGCCATATTTCTAAACTACCTTCCGCGTGTCCCTTGTTTAGGTGTTCTTTGTTGAGTAGGTTTAGATTTATTTGAATATGATTTTGAAGAAGATTTAGCATTCTTTTGATATGGTTTATATTCACCTTTTTTTGAATCTTTAAAATTCTTCTTTTTGTTTTCACCAACAACTTTACTTTGTTTACCATCTTTAGATACTTTACTATCTTTATTTGATTTACTTGCATAAGACTTAGTACTTTTAGGCTTATTTGATGAACTCTTTGGTTTTTTCTTTGGTGTTGGTATCGTATTCAACATTGGAAACTTGTGTTCCTTAACTACTGGAATTTCTAAACGAATTAGTTTTTGTATACTCTTTACTAAATCTAATTCATCAATATCAGCAAATGAAATTGATATACCATTATTACCAGCTCTACCAGTTCTTCCAATACGATGAACATATGCTTCAGCATCAGTTGGTATATCATAGTTAAATACATAACTTAACTCGTTAATATCTATTCCTCTTGCCGCAATATCAGTTGCAACTAGAACTTTAATATCACCTTTTTTAAATTTTGTTAATGCAATTTGCCTTGCACTTTGCGTTTTATTACCATGTATAATTCCAACTTTAATATGTGCAGCATCTAAAAATTTACCCAAACGATTTGCATTGTTTTTAGTTCTTGTAAAAATCAATGCACTGTCTATTTTATTATTCTTAAGAATATCTAATAATAAATTTTTCTTATTTGGCTTATCAACATAATAAAGCGATTGAGTAATGTTATCAACTGTTGATGATGGAGGAGTTACCTCAATAATTACTGGCTCGTGTAGTAATGTTTTTGTCAATTCTTTAATTTCTTTTGGCATTGTAGCACTAAAGAATAAAGTTTGCTTCTTAGTTGGTAATAGCGCAATAATCTTTTTTACATCAAATAAAAATCCCATATCAAGCATTCTATCCGCTTCATCTAAAATGAATACTTCTATTTCTTTGATATCAATTAATTTTTGATTTATTAAATCAAGTAATCTACCAGGTGTAGCTACTACAATATCAACACCTTGTCTGATTGCTTTTTCTTGTGGCTTTTGTGGTACCCCACCAAAAATAATTGCACTTTTAATATTTGTATATTTTGCATACTCTACAAAATTTTCTTCTATTTGAATTGCAAGTTCTCTTGTTGGCGTTAAAATTAAACTTCTAATCTTAGTCGCATCATGTTTTTTTAATCTTTGAATTGTGGGAATTAAAAATGCCGCTGTTTTCCCTGTTCCAGTTTGTGCGCACCCTAAAATATCTTTACCTAATAATGCATGTGGTATAGCTTTCTCTTGGATTGGCGTAGGTTCTGAATAACCTTTTTCTTCTACTGCTTTTAAAATTGATTCGTTAATGTCTAATGTGTTAAATTTCATGTTTTCCTTTTCGATAAGCGTATAAAAAGCGATACACTTAAGTACCGCTTTATCGCTATATATTACTGTATGTACGTTTTACACTATAACACATCTATGATAATAAAGATACAACTACCCATTAAAAGTATTAATTTCAACTGTTTTTTCATGTATTTTACCTTCAATTATTCAGTTTGTTAAGCGCTATACGTATCACTTATCCTTAATTTAAATCATGATCTAAGTAAGCCTTACGGTAATTTTATTTTTGCTAAATTCTAATTTTTTTAAGATTTTCATCCTCACTAAAGTTTTTAAAATTATATAAAAATAGATATTCATTTATTTCATTTTCAGTAATGTAAGCAAAAATATCCTCATTGTAATACCGCAGATCAATTATATGAATCGTTTCATAAT
>NZ_JAVWFO010000015.1:0-34531 GCF_036641015.1 Anaerorhabdus sp.
TAAAAAAAGTGTATTACTATTTCTAGTAATACACCATTTATTTTTAATGAAGTTTAGGATTAAAATTAGATTAAGCGTGCCAAGGTACAGATATTAATGCGTTGTAATTTGGTTGAGCCCAAATTCCGAACATACATCCAACAACACCAATTACAAGAAGTAATAGGATACATTTTGTTGGAGTCCAACCTTTTTTCTTAATTAGGAAATAGCACATTAATGTGAATCCTAATGGAATAAGAGCTGGTAAAATACCATTAATTAATCCTTGAAGATCGATAAAGTTTGCAGTTCCATCAGCTGTAACACCATTTGGAATCATCATTCCTAATGAAGTTGCGCCATAGTTACAAGTTAATGCACCAACTACGAATACTCCTAGCATAGATGCAGCATGAGTAAATTCACGAGCATTTTTAGTAAGTGTTTCGATAGCACCAGTACCTAATTTATAAGACCAGTTCATTAACCAGAAACGTAATCCCATTTGAACACCGAAAGTGATGATGAAATAAAGGATAGGTCCAACAATACTTCCACCAATTGCCATATTAGCTGTAATACCAGCAGTAATAGGAACTAGTGTGAACCAGAACAATGCATCACCAATACCACCTAAAGGTCCCATTGCAGCAACACGTACCGCACGGATTGAGTTGATATCAGCTTTTTGTTGTTCCATTGATAATACGATACCCATAACAAATGTTACTAAGAATGGGTGA
The DNA here is from genome assembly GCF_036641015.1 of Anaerorhabdus sp. Taxonomy (GTDB): domain Bacteria; phylum Bacillota_I; class Bacilli_A; order Erysipelotrichales; family Erysipelotrichaceae; genus Anaerorhabdus. The sequence goes on from NZ_JAVWFO010000015.1 coordinate 726, forward strand.
GTGTTGAAGAATTCTAGGTTATGTCCCATAGAAGCAGATAAATCTTCTTTGTTTGTATGGATTGCTTCAAGCCCTGGTAAAATACCCCATAACCAACCAGCAGCTTGCATTCTTTCATAGTTGAATGAAGCTTGTAAGTTAAGAGAACGCCAAACCATTTTGTTTAATGTTTTCTTATCAAGAGGTTTAGCTGGCGTTAAATCTTTATAGTTTGTCATATTAGATGCCATCAGTTTCTCCTCCGTTTCCTGCTCCAGTTTGTGCTTTAATCTTAATGTTTGTATTAAAGTCATAAAGAGCAATTGCAGCTCCGATGAATGCTACTAGTAATAAAGTAGCTCCAGCTGTAGCAGCAACATTTCCTAATAAAGCAGCTGCAGCGAATCCTGCGAAGTAAATACCCCACATATCGTTAGCAAGCATGATTTTAAGTAGAATAGCAAACCCTACATAACGCATCATACCACCAGCTGCTCCTAAACCAGCCATAAACCAGCTGAAGTTTTTAGAGAAAGCTTCTAGAGATGAACCAAGTGCAGTACCACCAACATAAGCAGCAACACCTAAAACAGCGAAGATACTTCCTAAGATAACCATTGAAGTTAAGTTAACTGCAGTGATTCCTTTAGGATCTGCATTTTCAGCAGCTTTATCAGCCTTAGCCATTAAACCAGACATGATAGTGAATGTTAATGTAACTGTATATTGTCCGAATACTGCGAAAATAACAGCTGTTCCTAAAGCTTGGTCTGTAGGTAATCCTGCTTTAACAGCGAAGATCATTGCTACAATTCCACCTAGTACGGCATTTGGAGGTTGAGCTCCACCGACTGGCATGTTACCAACCATCATTAATTCATACGTACCACCAATTACAAGTCCTGTATTAAGGTCTCCAAGAATAAGACCGATAATAGGGCAAGCAATAATTGGACGGTATAGTAATTCAGTTAATGAGAATTGGTCAATCGCAAATATAAATGTTACGACTGCAAGTAATACGATTTGAATTACGTCCATTTTATCCTCCTATATTAGATAATTTTATTTAAATAATTTTGATACGTCTTCAGTACCTTCTTGTGGAACTTTACGAATTTCAAGTTCAACTCCAAGTTCTTGAAGTTTTTTGAAAGCAGCTACATCTGCATCATCTACTGCAACAGTTGTTGCAACTTGACGTTTACCATCAGCCATATGCATGTTTCCAATGTTTAACTTTTTGATAGGAACTCCTCCCTCAACAAGTGTTAGAACATCTTTTGGCGATTCACAAACGATAAAGATTTTTTGTGCATCTGAAGCTTTTTGAATTGTGTCAATAGTTTTTTGCAAAGTCCAATATCTTGTTTGCGCATAACTAGGTGCAGCCATATCCATTAATCCTTGACGGAATGTGTTGCCTGCAACGTCGTCATTAGCAACAAGAATTAAGTTAGCACCGATGCTTCCGCACCATTGAGTTGCCACTTGACCATGAATTAAACGATTGTCAATTCTTGTTAGTACAATATTTGGCATTTTTTCATCCTTCCCTTCATTTTTAGAATGCATCTATCCCCTTCCCAAGAAGTAAACGCTTTCTATGTTTTCATTATAGTTCAATTCACATAGAAATGTTTTATAATTTTCAATATTGGATTTGCACTTTTTAGTATTAATTTTCAAATAATGTAACGAATTGTGATGATTTTGTGAAAAACTAGTGTATAATTCAATTAGGTGATGATATGTATAATAAAACAACTAGCGCTTATTTCTTAAAATATGGAAAAATCACAGATTCATTTCGTGACCATAAAGAATTTAAAAAGAAAACAATTAGGATTACAGATAAAAAAGTTGCATCATTAACAATGTATGATCAACCGGTTTATGTTGAAATGGTTGATGGTATGGCAATAATCGTTATTGCTGATGCAGATCAAAACTTTGAACATCAGCTTTTTGTAATCCACCGTAATTTTAAAGTTTATCCCGATCAACATTTTTCGTTTATTACGCTTACTTCTTCGTCTACAATCAATCTATATATGAATCCAAACACTAGGCGTAGATCTCAAGATATCAATAAACCAATTGTTTATGAACCAATTAGACCTAATTTAATGATAAGTGAAATTTGTGCATATTATTATATGGTTAAATCTCCTGGTTATAAATTTTTTGGTGAATCACATCGTTATTTTGAGCTATCATTTGTGGATTCAGGAACATTGGAAACTAATGTTGAAGGCGTTGAATTTACGCTAAATAACTATGATTTACTTCTTTACGGTCCAAATCAGTACCATACACAAGAAATAAAATCAAATGAGCCTTGCAGTTATTTAACAATAATATTTGAATCAGACATTAAAGATTATGCCTCAATTATTAATCGCGTATTCCATTGTCCTAGAGAGTACTATCAAATTTTAGATAAGTTTGTAAAGATGACTACATCCCCTTTACCTTATGCAAAAGATTTAATGATCTCTTTTATTCAAGAATTAATATTACATTTATTACAATACGATTTAGAGGAACACATAACTAAACCCTCTACTCCGATACATCAACATTTTGAAAATGAATTATTGGAAGAAATACTAGCTTACATTAATGAGAAAATCTACGAACCATTACCTGTTGATGAAATCTGTGACCATTTTTCAATAAGTCGCTCAAGTTTACAAAATTTATTCAGAGACAATTTAAAAGTTGCTCCTAAACAGTATATTAACGAAGCAAAACTCGCTAAGAGCAAAGTATTAATAAAGAAATCTGAAAATACCATAAGTGAAATTTCATCGATGCTTGGATTTAACTCTATCCATTACTTTTCAAGGAAGTTTACCCATCGTTATAACATTACACCTAGTGAGTATGCTAAAAAAATCTATGAAGACTAAAAAAAGAGCTTACGCTCTTTTTTAAATTCCGTCTCCGTCGACTACTTCTTCAACTCTTTCAACGTATGTATACTTAATAACTTGATCTTTACCAGTATTAACTATCATATCTGCTAAAGCATCAACATCTTCCATAAATCCTCTAGCCATTGAAGATTCAACAATCATTCCTAGGTTTGTTCCACCAAGAACAACAATCTTTTCTTTTCTTTTCATAGAGATTTCTACAGATGTTTTAAATGGTGATCCACCAACTAAATCTGTAAACATCATAATTCCAGAACATCCTGCTAATTTTTCAATTGCATTGTTTAAATTTCTTTCTAAATCTTCTACTGAATCTTCTTGAACAAAGTCAACTGCTTCATAATTTTCTGGTTGTCCAGCAATTAGTTTAACTGAACTGCTTAAACCAGTAGCAAAGTTACCATGTCCTGTAATAATTATTCCTATCATCAAATTTCCTCCTATTTAGAATATGGATATAGAGTTACACCTTTTACTACACGGTTAACTTCTCCACTTGGACATGGATTGTCTGGTGTAATATTTAATGCTAATGATTTAAATAATGCAACAATTTGTGCAACAACAATATACTCTAATCCTAGATAAATATTATCATGTTTTTCACCATTATAGCAATAATAGAAATCTACTAACTCTTTAACTTCTTCACAAGCTGTGTTACATACTGCGAAAATTTTGTTTCCTTTACGTTGAGAACTCATTTCTTTGATTAAGTCAATTTCATATTGACGAGTGTATGCTTCATCACTTAAGTAGATAACTGTTAATGTGTCGTTATTAATAATTGATTTAGGACCATGTCTAAATCCTAGAGGTGTATCATACATTGTAACAACTTGCCCAGCTGTTAATTCAAGCATTTTTAACGCTGATTCTTGAGCAATTCCTTTAAGCGCATTGCTTCCTAAGTAAACAATACGTTTGAAGTCATAGCTATTTACTACATCTACACATGCAGTAAAGTCTGTTTCAACCATTTTGCTAGTTGTTTTAATAATTGATTCAACTTCTTTTGCAACAGCATCTAAATTATCTAAGCTAAAGCTTAATAATGTAGCTAGGTACATATTAGAGAATGATGAAGTCATCGCAAATGATTGGTCATGAGTTTCATCAGTTAAGTTAATTGCTAAACAATTTGATTTTCCTTCAGCACGTTTAGATAAAGCTCCATTTTTGTTACAAGTAACAAATAAATGATAAACATTGTCTGTAACAGCTTCAACAGCATCTACTGCACCAATTGATTCAGGTGAGTTTCCAGAACGTCCAAAACTAATTAATAATGTTGGCTTAGTACGTGAAATATAGTTTTCTGGTGTAGCTGTAATATCTGTAGTAGCATATGACTTTGTTTTAAAGTTTGTGCATTTGTTTAAGTAAGAAAACAAAGTATTTCCAACAAATTCACTTGTACCAGCTCCAGTTAAAATTATATCGTAATCTGGTTGTGATGTTACTTGTTTAAGGAATGCTTCAATTTCCCCCTTCATAGTCTTTACTTGGTTTATTGTCTTTTCCCAAGTTGCAGGTTGTTGATTAATTTCTGTTGCTGTAAATGTTGCTGATTTTGATTGTAAATCTTCTGTTGATAATCCAAATATTGTCATAAAGTACCCTCCTCTTTTACATCCTCATTATATGCATCCTTTATTTAAAGTACAACATTTTAGTTAAAACATATAATTTCATTGTTAAAAAGTATAAACATAGACTTTCAAAATGAACTAAAATATAATTAAGTTAATAAAAGGAGGATTACTTATGATTATTCAAAGTAAGAGAGTTTGGGTTTCAGGCCAATTTATCCCAGCTCAAATAGAAATTAACAATAACAAAATAGCGGCTGTATTACCTCATGGTTCAAAACCAGTTGACAAAGACTATCAAGAAAAGAGAATTGTACCAGGTTTCTTAGATATCCACTGTCATGGAGCATATGGCTTTGATACTAATGATGCAAATGAAGAAGGACTTCGTAACTGGCTTAAAAACATTCCTAATGAAGGAGTAACAGGTTTATGTCCAACTACTATCACTCAAAGTGTCGATGTTTTAACTGGTGCAGTAAAAAATGTTGCTCAAGTTGTTGATAGCGGATATGAAGGTGCAGAAATTCTAGGCATCCACTTTGAAGGCCCTTATCTAGACATGCACTATAAAGGTGCTCAACCTGAACAATATATCGTTCCTCCAACAGTTGAACAATTTAAAGAATACCAAAAAGCCGCAAATGGCTTAATCAAAATCATTACTCTAGCAACCGAAACAGATAAAGACTTTGAATTAACTCACTACTGCAGTGAAAATGATGTAGTAGTAAGTATTGGTCATAGTGCTGCTACTTATGAAGAAGCATTAATGGCTGTAGCAAATGGCGCTAAATCAATGACTCATATTTACAATGGTATGTCACCATTTAATCATAGAAGTAATGGTCTTGTTGGTGCGGCATTTAGATTTAGAGATGTATTTGGAGAAGTAATTTGTGATGGTAATCACTCTACTCCAGCTGCATTAAACATTTTATTTAACTCTAAGGGTAGAGATTATACAATTATGGTATCTGATGCATTAATGGCTAAAGGATCTCCAGCAGGAAGTAAATTTATTTTTGGTGGTAATGAAATTGAAATTTACCCTGATGGAAGTGCTCACTTAACTGCAACAAAAGGTTTAGCTGGAAGTACATTAAAGCTAAACGAAGGTCTAAAAGTATTAGTAGAATTAGCACAAATTCCGTTTGATGCTGCACTAAATGCTTGTACTTTAAATCCAGCTCGTTTATTGAAGATTGACGATCATAAAGGTAAAATTTGTTCAGGCTATGATGCTGACATGGTTGTCCTAAATGATGACTATTCAGTTGAACAAACATATTGCAGAGGTAAAGAAAGCTTATAGCCCTTTTCATTTTAACTATTTTAAAGTATTATAATAAGGTACGGAGGAAAGTAAATGACTACGAGTAGAAAAAAAATCATTGTTTCTGGAAGAAATATTTACCAAGACGAAAAAGGAAGAAATATTTTATATAACAAGAATTCAGGTGTTGGTTACCTCATTCAAGAAAAGGATGAGAAGAACTATAACATGTATAAAAACCGTTATATATTTGTAATTGTTGGTGTTATTTTAGCAACTAACTTCTTGGCTAACGTTTGGATTTGTTTAGCATTTGGACTTATTGCATTAGCAATATTGGAGTATCGTTACCGTAAAGTATTTATTCCTACCCTAGTACAAATAACTAACTTCAAACCTTATGAAAATTTAACATATATTGATCAAATAGTTAAAAACGCTGAACCAAATAAGATTTTATTATCTGGAATATTATATGTTGCATTTGCAATATTGTTAGTAATTAACGGCATAGAAATGAAATTATCAACCGCATTAATGATAGGCAACATTGTTATTGCATGTGGTTCTATCGTATTCGCAGGTATTCATTTCATAGCTTTTGCTAGAATGAAAAAAGCAAAATAAACATAATAAAACGATGATTTAGAGTAATCTTTAAATCATCGTTTTTATTTTGTATTAATCGTTTTCGTGAGATATTTTTTTCGCCCAATTTCCAACAAATGGCAAACGATAAGCGATCCATCCATATGCCTTAATTGCCGCAATAACTTGCAGAATAGAAATGAATGTAAAGATAATCCCTAAAATAAAGATAAAGAATATTGCTGTTGCAAATCCTCCTATATTACTTGCAAAAACCGAGAATATTGCACCAACTATTCCAATTCCAGTAATAATTCCAAATATAAATCCATAGAATACATTCATTAGAAATGCTTGCCATGCATGAAATTTTACTAATTTACTATCTTTTTCCATGATAATTACAATAAGCGGAATTAACCAACTAAAAACCGCTGCATTGCTCATATATAAAACTACACTAAATACAAATGGTAATAAATAAACCAAAAGTGAAACAATGTTCGCATCCATTCCTAGAATAGATGATTTATGAAATTCATATTTTTTATTCATATCTTTTCCCTTTACTGGATTAAAGCTGGATTAAACTTAATTGTACTTTTTTTCGTTCATTATCAATAGCACTTACCCATACATGTACAATATCACCTACTGATAAAATTTCACTTGGATGAGACACTCGTTCTTTACTTAATTTAGAAATATGAATTAACCCATCTTCATGTAAACCAATATCAACAAATGCACCAAAATCGACAACGTTACGAACAACGCCTTCCAATTGATCACCTACATGCAAATCTTCAATTTCCAAAACATCTTTACGAAGAAGAGGTCCATCATATTGCTCACGATAGTCACGTAATGGTTGACGGATAGAATCAACAATATCTTGCAATGTATATTCATCTATTCCAAACTCGATTACGTCATTTTTAATATCAATTTTCAATTCTTCAACTTGTCCTAATTCTTTAATATTATATTTTGCCATAATCTTTTGTGCAATTAAATAACTTTCAGGGTGAATTCCTGTTTGATCCAATGGATTATAGCTACCTTGAACACGTAAGAACCCAGCACATTGTTGGAATGTTTTATCACCCATTTTTTTAACATCTTTAATTTGTTCACGAGAATTAAATCGCCCATTTGAATTTCTAAAATCCACAATTGCTTTTGCACTCGACTTATTTAAACCAGAAATATGCATTAATAATTCTTGGCTAGCTGTATTAATGTCTACACCAACCCTATTTACTGATTTAAGAATAGCAAAATCCAAACGCTCAGTTAATTGTTTTTGAGGTAAATCATGTTGATATTGACCAACGCCAATACTTTTAGGATCAATTTTTATTAATTCAGATAATGGATCCAAAATTCTTCTACCTATTGATACAGCTGATCTTTGTTCAACATGTAAATCAGGAAACTCTGCACGTGCTAATTCACTAGCACTATATACCGATGCGCCTGCTTCACTAACCAGCGTGTATTGAACATTTAATTTATTTCTACTAATTACATCTGCAACAAAGCTTTCAGATTCACGTGATGCAGTTCCATTACCAATCGCAACAATTTCAATTGGAAATTCTTTAAATAAACTCAACAATGTTTTTTCTGCTTCTTCTTTTTTATTTACAGGCGCATGTGGATATATTACTGAAATTTTAAGTAGTTTTCCTGTATTATCCAACACTGCTAGTTTACATCCTGTTCTAAAAGCTGGGTCAAAACCTAAAACAGTTTTACCAATTAAAGGTGGTTGCATTAATAATTTTTCAACATTCATTGAGAATATTTCTATTGATTGATTTTGTGCTTTATCACTAAGTTCATTTCTTATTTCACGTTCAACGCTAGGAAATAATAAACGTTTGCATCCATCAGCTGCAGCTTCTTCAATAATATCTTGTACAACAGTTGCTTTATCTCTAGTGATTCCACGTATTGCATATTTAGTTAAATAACCTTGATCATAATCCATTGATACAGTAATTACTTTTTCTTTTTCTGCCCTATCAATAGCCATTATGCGATGACTTGCTATATATCCTATACGATCAGTAAAGTCATAATACATTTTGTATACTTTACCTTCATCATTATGTTTTTTCTTTTCCTTTGTAATTATCTTTCCATAACGGCTTATTGAGTCTTGTACTTTCCAACGCAATTTTGCATTATCACTTACACGCTCTGCTATTATGTCTTTAGCACCTTGAATAGCCTCTTCAATAGTTTCTACTTTATCATTTAAAAATTTTTGTGCTTCTATTTTAACATCACCTTGATAAGGACATTTAAATATCCAATCTGCAAGTGGTTCTAACCCTTTTGCAATTGCATCTGTGGCGCGTGTCTTACGCTTTTGTTGATATGGTCTATAAATATCTTCAACTTGTGATAGTTTTGTACAAGCTAATACTTCTTTCTTTATTTCCTCTGTTAGTTTACCTTGTGTTTCAATAATTCTTAATACATCTTCTTTTCTTTTTTCTAAATTTACTTGGTATTCATATTGTTTTTGAATATATTGAATTTGTTCTTCATCTAATCCTTTTGTCATTTCTTTTCTATATCTTGCGATGAAGGGTACCGTACTTCCTTCTTCTAATAATTTAAGAGTATTTTTAATTTGATCAACTCCTATTTTTAATTCATCAGCAATTGGTTGTATTAAATGTTCCATATTTTTGTCTCCTTTTTCACTTGTATAATCATAACATATCCAACTCTAAATTTGATTTTAATTTTATGCATCTATGATATAATAAATTTGAGGTGGAAATATGAATATAAATTTCAAAGATAAGAAAACTATCGGACTCATGATTGCAGCAGGAATACTTGTATTACTTACTATTGCAATTGTTGCTATCTTCTTTTTATTTCCTACAAAAAAGATAGAAATCCCTGAATTTACTAACAAAAATAAGACTGATGTAGATACTTGGATAATGGAAAATGAAATTCCAACCGAACAAGTATTAATGAATTATGAATTTAATGAAACAATTGGGAAAGATGTTGTACTTTCACAAAGTATTATAGCTGGAGAAAATCTTAAGAAAGATGATGTACTTACTATCATATTATCCAACGGTCCAGATCCAGATTTATTAGTTACTTTGCCTGATTTTACAGGAATGAAACATGATGAAATTGATGCATGGTTTGTAGAAAATAAGTTTACTGATGTTACATATGAATACATCCCTGATGCAAAAATTAAGAAAGATATTTTTATTAAGAGTAATGTAACTGAAACAGATGTAAAACGAAGTACACCTATTTTGATTTCAATATCTGTTGGTACTGAATCAGTAGGAATCGAAATAGCAATGCCTGATTTTAAAGATTATACAAAAGCAAATATCCAAGCATGGGGCAAAACAAACAATATTACAATTAGTTTCAAAGAAGAAGCTAGTGAAACAATTGCTTCTGGTAAAGTAATATCTCAAGACCCTAAAGCAGGTACTACAATTAAAACTGGTGGTAAAATTACTGTTACCCTATCCACTGGTAAAGGATCAACTGCAACTAATTTTGCAGGTAAAACCAAAAAAGATGTTGATTCATGGGCAAAAACAAATAACATTAAAATTTCTTATGTAGAAGTTTATGATAATAAAGTAGCTAGTGGTACAGTAATTTCAAATAAACCAAACTCTGGCACAATGAAATCTGGTGCAACAATGACTGTTAATATTTCTGTCGGTAAACCAAGTGTTGATAACTATACAGGTAAATCTAAAGATAGTTTCAATACATATATTGATGGATTGAATAAAAAATCAGCAAATCTAAAAATAACAGTAACAGAAGTTGAAAGCGATAAGGCAGTTGGTACTATTATTGAACAAATTATCAATAATAAAGTTGTATCAGGAGCAACAACTGTGGATACTGGAACAACTATTACTATTAAAGTAGCAAAAGTTCAAACAAAAAACGTTGAAAGTAAACCAGGTTCTTCATATGATGACTTCAAGAAATATGTTGAAGGTTTAGGCATGAAGGTTGGGGCAAAAACTGAAAGATATAACGATACTTATAATTCAGGAATTGTAGTATCAAATGATAGTGGTTCTAAACCAATCGGTACATCTATTAACTTTATTTCTTCATTAGGAAAATATACTCCTAATGCAGCTGAATTCGATGGAAGAAGCAAGACCGATGCTCAAAACAAAATGAATGAGTATATTAACAAAAAATCTGGAAGTAGCATTTCATTCAATGAACCTAGTTTCTCAGATAAAACTAAAGATTTGACTTATGGTTGTCAACCAAGTGGTAAAAATGTTATATGTAATATTTCAAAAGGTCCTGAACCTAAGCCAGTTGATCTCGTCTCATTTGCTGATAGTCCGGAATCGGCTTTAATAGGTTTCATTAGTAGCAATAAATTAAATGTAGGGACAAGAACCGAACAATACTCTGATACAATTGTTTCTGGCAACATAATATCTAATGATATTGGTTCTTTCTTACCAGGACATAAAATTAATTATGTTGTATCAAAAGGTCCAGAACCAACATTTACAATCGTTGACCTTCAAGTGAAGAAAGGTACCAATGGCCAAGCAACTTATGATAACGTTAATTCCTATTTACTCGGTTTAGGTATACCTGCTTCACAGATTAAATTTGAAATAGTTGATGATTCTGGTAGAAGTACAGGAGAGATTTACGAGTATACTGGAGCAGGACTTTATAAATATAATCAAATTTTCACTGGAAAAATTGCTAGATAGTATAATTTATTAAACATAAAAAGATGATTGTTAAAAGCATACTTACTATGCCAAAATTAAACAATCATCTTTTTTTATCGATTTACAAAGAAAAAAGTATTAAGATAATTATTAAAAATAGTCATACATATCACAGTTGTAATATATTTATGAGATTTAATGCAAATAAAAAATATCTTTTACAATAATTCAAAAATAAGGTGTTGAAATTTTATTATTTATAGTAGATTTAAATGATTATTGCATAGAGAAATTCTTATTAAAAAATACGTTGTTAAAAATATGTAAGTAATAAGCAAATTAGCAAAAATTACATGAAAATATTTATAAAACATATTTTCTATCAAATGATAATATTTTTAATTCATATGAAAATGAAATACATAAAAGGATGAACACGTATCTATTCGATACAAATTCACCCTGTTTATACTCCACAGTTAGTGGATAGATTTATTCTTATACTTTAAGCATTAATTAACGTTTTCTTGTTTTGAATCATTTTCTACTGGTGTCTCTCCCATTGAATTGTCAACCTTTTCATCTAATGCAATAGGATTTACATAAAATCCTTTAATATCAAACATAACTCTTGTTTTATTAAATTTATCTATGCTACCTTTTATAGATTTAGTATCACTTGTATAATCCAAATATTTTTTACTTGATGAATCCTTAATATCAACCAACTCTGAATAATCCTTTGTGTTAATAATTAGTTTTAAATTGTATTTCCCATCTTCTATTGATTCAAGAGGTAATTTAAATTCAAACCAAGTATAGTCATAATTGTATTTAGTCACTGAAGATTGCTCAGTTGTATTATTCCAATATGAATCTCCATCATTTAGTTTATTTACTCCTAAAGTTTCAAATGATAAAACTTTTCCTGTACTTTCATTGACTAACAATAATGTGTACTTAACTTCGTCTTTATCACTAAATGAAGCACCCTTAATATATGCAGAACCCTTCAGTATTAATTGATCCTTTGTTTCATTTAAACGGTTAATTGATAGAAAACTGTAAGCTTCTAGATAAGTAGGTAGTGTTCCTTTAGGTGTAAAACTAATTTGATAGTTTCTTACTTTAATTTCAAATCTATTCAAGAATGTATTTTCTTTTTTAATTTGAATAAATTTATTTGAAAGATTTATTTCTTGAGTATCTTGCAATAAATCAGATCCTCTTAGTACGGTGGAAAATTCTTTTCCATCCGCTGTTGTAACTAAATTAATTTTATATTCTCCAACACTTAAATCAGCAGTTGGAATAACACCTTCAAACCAAGCATGTGAGTAATCAAGTCCATGATCATATCCTAGACTTGGATCATACTCGCCTGTCTTGCTAGTTAAATCAATTGATTTGATAACTTTATCATTTGCTAAGTCAATGATATCAACTCTATGTTTAACTTTCTCTTTTGAATTGTTTCTACCCTCTACATATGCCAATCCACTAACGCTTATTACCCCTGCATCGTCCATGGTTAATGACTTTGTCATAGCGACATAGTTTTCTTCAATTTTACGTTGCGTAATTGCTATCTTCGTATCAGTCGCTGTACTTACAATAGCATACATATATTGACCGATGTTCGTAGCTACCGAAGTTAAATTAGTAATTGCTTTAGTTTCAGTATATTTTTCATGAACTGTTTTTATAGATAAACTATATGTTCCAGGTTTTGTAAGCGTTGTTATGTCTATTCCAATACCAGCGAATCCAGCAGCAGAGTAATTTTCTTCACCATAATAAATTGGAATTAGCTCAATTTCTGATTTTTTTGTGCCATCATCAAAAATAAGATAATGTTTTAAATCTTCTGTATTGTCAGCATATATTCCTGGTTGATATGCATTACCAAATAATGTAATTTTTCCATTCGATAGTGAGAATTGCGTAATTTCTTGTTTAAATGTTCCTTCTGGTTTAGTTCCTGGTTCTTCAACAACAGGTGGAGTATTAGAATTTAATCCTGTTACATAGCCTGTTGGGATGAAACCAACACTTTGGTTCCAATCATATCCAACTAAACCTTTGGTAGAACCATTAATTAGATTACCACCTGATATAGGATTAGTTGATTGAATTTTATAATTTCCAGATTCACTTCCTAATATTGCTACAGTATGGTTTTCTTGATATGTTGCTCCATAAGCGGAGTTATATAGTTTTGATCCATTTGGTGTCTTATTAACATTTACACCATATGTATTAATTACACCAACGCTATATTTATTGTAATCAGCAAATCCTGATGCTTTATCAATACTATATGCTATCGCTGCAATCTTATATCCCCAATAAGGATCTGCTGCATACTTTACATTAAATCCTGAGCCTTTATTACCTACATGACTTCCAAAGAATCTAGAATCATCAATATCTGTATAACCACGTAAATTAATACCCATATGTTCATTTATGGCTGCTTCTATTGATGAGAAATATGAAGCACTTCCAGGATTGCTATCAAAAGCATTCCAGCCAAATAAGTTATTTCTATTTAGTGCAAAATCACTTGTTCCATATGCTGACTCTAAACATGCTAAAGAGTAAACTAGTAACGCATTTATTCCATATGAATTTTGCGCATTAATGAAAGTCTGACCTTGACCTTTCATCTTACTATTTGTACCACTACCTTTAACAGAAATTAAGAAATTATCAAATACACTTGCAGGTATGTTTGACTTTGTACGCGTTGGTAAGAATTGATAATAATTGTAATAAGTTCCAACCTTATTTGTATATTTTGCATCAGAATAGAATGTATACCCATCATAACTATAATAAGTTCCAACGTTCATCCAATCTGCTGCTAAACCAACAGTCATATTATATACAGCGGGCCAAGTATTACTAGACCAACCACTATAAGATACATAGGTTAATTCTTTATTGGACCCATTTTGATTTACTTCATAATGTGCTTGATACACATGTGTTCTAAATGGTTGCTCATTTGCTGCAGAAGTATCATTACCACCTAATACACAAGTAACATTACTTCCCAAGAACGCATATGGAACCAAATCAACATTAGCTAAATCAGCAGTTCCTTTAAATCCTGTTATATTTACAAGAATAGTTCCGTTACCATCACCATTATAACTATAGGTTGAGTTATAAATCATTTCTCTATGCTTAGTTACATAAGTAACTTTCTTATATTGATGATTATAATCTTGAGTGATATTCATTGTAGAACTTCCAGATCTCATTGGATATGAAATTGCAAGTCCCTTACTCATCGAAACAATTTTCATAGGACTTTTACTTGAAGCATGTCTTACTACTCCATCATCTCCATATCCCCACATTTTATTTTGAGCTTCAGAAAATGAATTATGACATGAATGTGTTGTAAATGTACCATTCGTATTTGCTGTCGCAACTTCATATTGACTACCACTACATCCCATAGAAGTCATATCAGTTGCATATGTTTCTATTGGTGTAACAATTGGACTTTGTAGCATAACTAAAGAAGAAAATACTAATGTCATGCTCAGAATAAATTTAATTAGTTTGTTCATTTTCTATCCCCCTTAGTTTAAATCAACATTGATTGTAATCCAAGAATCTTGTCCTTGAATTTTTAGTTTTAAAACACCTTTATAGGTAACTGGACTTTCTACTGGACTATAGGCTACAAAGAATAAATCCCCTGCATCTTTTTCATTTATTTCTTTACCAATAATATTTGAATACTTCATTGATTGAATTGAACTATCCAAAGCAACAAAAGTCTCTTTTGAATCATTAGGTACGTATTGAGCTTCCTCGATTACAATTTTGTCTCCCCATAATGATACTGCTTCAATATTGAATGAATATACTTCTACAGTAGAAGGAAGTAAATATTCTTGACCACTTTGTGTCATTGTATCTCCTGTGATTGGATAAGCACTAGACACTGTCATTTGATAAGATCTACCATCGGTAATAATATCATCCGCTTTGTATTGCAACATTGCTTCAGTACCTTTACCGTTAGCTAAACTTATCTTAATATCTTCAGTTCCTAAATCATTTTTAATGATGATTTCTTTAGCATTTTTATCTTTAACTGGAATGAATATGTTTACCATCGTACTAGGTTCATTAGAAAGTATTTCAAACCATACATTTTGTTTACCTAAGAATAATGATTTATCTTCTAATGCTTTTACGTATGTATCAACTTGATCTAATGCAATTCCCTCACTCGTTGTAAAGTGACTTAACTTTAAGTTAATAGCTTCATCAGATTGTACTCTTATTTTTGCAATAACGAATTTAAAATCAGTTTCTTTCAAATCAAATACAACTGAGTCCATTAAATCAATTTGATAAGCACCATCTACTTTTTCTTCAGGTTTACTTTGACTGCCATCAGCCATTGTAATATCATTTATTAACTGATCATTAGGTTTAGCTGGTTTACTAGTTAATTGAAATATAAAGAATGCACCGATAGCAAGGATAAGTAATCCAATACCAATACATAAGTATAACTTTGTTTTATTGAGTTTGTTATTATTCATAAACATTCCTCCACATAATAATTATAGCATAATCTTCCAAATGTAGACTGAAATTTATGTGAATTTATGTAAAAGAAAAAGTAAGGATTATAAACCCTTACTCGATTCCATTTGGATTATTTTGTGTGAAGTTCCAACCATCTTGGCACATTTCATCAATACCATATTGAGCACTCCAACCAAGCACTTCTTTAGCCTTCGTTGTATCCGCATAACATGTTGCAATATCACCTGCTCTACGTTCCATAATTTGGTATGGAATTTCTTTTCCACATGCTTTTGCAAATGCATCTTTAACTTGTAATACTGAGTATCCAATACCAGTACCTAAGTTAATCATTTCAACACCTTTATGTTCCATTGCATATTCTACTGCTTTAATATGTCCTAGTGCTAAATCAACAACATGAATATAATCACGTACACCAGTTCCATCAATTGTATTATAGTCATCACCCCAAACACGAAGATATTCTCTTTGTCCAGTAGCAACCTGAGCAACATAAGGCACTAAATTATTTGGAATTCCATTTGGAGTTTCTCCAAGTAATCCACTCTTATGTGCACCAATTGGATTGAAATAACGTAATAATAATACACTCCAATCAGCATCAGATGAATAAACATCTCTAAGTATTTGTTCATTGTAAAGTTTAGTTGTTCCATAAGGATTTGTTGTACTTAATGGAAAATCTTCTTTTATAGGTACTGTTGCAGGATCTCCATAAACAGTAGCACTTGAACTAAACACAACAGTCTTAACTCCCGCATCCTTCATTGCTTCATAAAGATTTACGCTCCCTGAAATATTATTTTTATAATAAGTTAGTGGAATAACACATGATTCCCCTACTGCTTTATATCCAGCAAAGTGAATTACTGCATCAATTTTATTCTCACCAAATACTTTATCAAGCCCAGCTCTATCAAGAATATCCACTTCATAAAACTTAGGTTTCTTGCCAGTAATTGTTTCGATTCTATCAAGTACAACCTTTTTAGAATTATAAAGATTATCTAGAACTACAACATCATATCCTGCATTGATCAATTCAACACACGTATGGCTTCCAATATAACCCGTTCCACCAGTAACTAAAATTGTTTTCATAATATATCCTCCTCGTTTAGTTTAACACAATCAATTTTCTTAAAAAAGATACTTTGTGTTAAAGTTGCATTAACTTTATTTTGATTAGTAAAATTACCCATGAAGCCCTTTAGCTTGTCGATCCATATCTTCTACAACGATATCATATATTTCTCCAAGCTTTGAACAATATTCTAAAACTAACCATGGTTCATTTGTATGAAAATGAATTTTAATCAATTCATCATCACCGACTGCTAATAAACAATCACCTTTGAAATTATTCATAAAGTAGTCATTTATTGAATCTTCATTTAAATCTTTTCCTTCAATTAGCAACTGTACATCATAACGAAATTCAATCATAATTAACCTCCATTATTTATTAATTATATCAATAAAAGTACATGCGCAAACATGTACTTTAGTTATTTATTCTACTTCTTTTAATTTATCACTTTTAATTTCTTGAGATGAGAACCAATAAATGATTACAAAAGTGATTGCTGCAACGATTATGGATACAATTAGAGTCCCATTAATAACTAATTCAATTCCACTTAGCATATATAATTGCACAAACGATCCTACGAGTAATCCTAGAATAGCCATATACGTTACTTGTTCATAACGATCCAGCAAGAACCTTACTCCTTTAGCTCCACCTAACAACCCAACTACTCCACCAAGTCCACAAGGAATTAGTAAAGGAATATTAAATTCAGCGATTGCAAAACCATAAACAGTTCCATAAAGACCCATAATAATTAAAATCAAAGATCCACTTATTCCTGGAATAATCATAGTAACAGTAGCTATTGCCATACCAATAAAACAAACAACAAATGATTCAAGATTTAAACTTGTATACTTAATCGCAGCTGCAGCAGACTCCTTATCAGCATTCATAAACGCGAAGTACAACATAATTACAAGCGCAATAGCAAACGCAATCCAATTAATTGGTTTAATCTCTTTTGTCTTTCCTTTTGCTTTAAAGAAAATTAAAGGTAAACTTCCAAGTACTATACCAATGAATCCAAAATAAGTTTGTGTTGGAAAGTTTATTAATAACAATGACATAATTTTACTTAAACCTACAATACCAATACCTAATCCAAGCGCTAAAGGAATTAAGAAAGGTAAATTGCGCTTAATCACTTTAAAATTTAAAGTGATTGATTCCATTAATCGATCATAAAAGTTCAAAATTACAGCGATTGTACCGCCACTAACACCAGGAATAACATTTGCAATTCCCATCAAGATTCCAAAAACTACGTATTTGATTGCTTCCATATTCTCTCCTAATTAAATATTCTGACAATATCTTGCCAGGTTGCAAAAATCATCAACCCGAACAATAATACCATACTTGCAGTCATTATTCCAAGTTCAAATTTTTTATTAAGTGGTTTACCAATAATCATTTCAACCAAAGTTAATATAATTCTACCACCATCTAATACTGGTAATGGCAATAAATTAAATATACCCACATTCAATGATAATAGTGCAATTAATAACAACAAATTACTTAAACCAAGAGATGCTTGCTGAGCTGTTACTTGATAAATACCCACAGGTCCTGATAATTGATCTAAACCATTTCCTTGCACAAGTCTTGTTAACGATTTAAATATGCTTCCTGTCATATCGACCATATAGTCAAATCCATATTTACCTGCATTAAGTAAATTTATTTTGACAACCTCGCTTGCAGGAGCTCCAATACCAACCATGTATATACCATCTTCAGTTGCTTGGCCTTTTACTTTAATATCAATTAATTGACCATCACGTTCTACTGTATATGTCATTTCATCACCATAAGACATAGTAAATGTTGATAAATCCGTAAATTCTTTTGGCTTTATTACTGTTCCATCGGCGAAAACTACTTTTTTGATTAAATCCCCAGTTTCAAAACCAGCTGAAGCAGCAGGACTATTTTCAACAATTGTATTAACAATTGGCTTTGGTGACAATGCATATTCTCCGTTTTGAATTAATATTCCACTAATAATAACCCAACAAAGTACAAAATTCATTACAACACCAGCAATCATGATAACAATACGTTTCCAATATGATATACCTTTTATTGAACGATTTTTTGGTACATTAATATCTGGATACAATTCCATATCATCTTCTTGTTCACCTGCCATTGCAACATATCCACCAATAGGAATCAAACGCAAAGTATATTTTGTTTCCTTTTTTTGGAATGAAAATATCTTTGGTCCCATCCCTAATGAAAATTCATAACAATATACACCAAATGCCTTAGCAGCAAGTAGATGCCCACATTCATGGATTACAATAATTACAGATAATACTAATATAAAATAGATTACTCCCATAAAATATCACTCCTTTAAAGTGTTCCACATTAGTTTAACACAACCATATAACTGACACAAATATTGCACAAAAGGATAAAGCAATACAAAATATGTATTCTTTATCCCCTAATTTAATTATTGTTTTTCAACAAATTTATTTCTTACAAATTCTCGCGATAAGTGATCTGTATCAATCAGTTCTTGCAGTGTTGGCTCAGCAATAAATGGAATTGTATTAATTGCCTCAATAACAAAGTCTTCAATATCTAAGAATTTGATTTTATCATCAAGAAACAATGATACTGCTTCCTCATCTGCACCATTCATGATTGCACCTAAATTACCACCTTTTTTACCAACAATATAAGCCATCTCTAACAGTGGAAAACGTTTAAAGTCTGGTTTAGTAAAGTGTAATTCTGGAAAGTTTGTAAAATCAAATGGCTTATCATTAAACATCTGCAATCGATTTGGATACGATAATGCATATTGAATTGGTATGCGCATATCAGCAGAACCAATTTGAGCTATGATTGAATGGTCTCGATATTGAACCATCGAATGAACAACACTTTCTTTATGAATTAGTACATCAATCTTATCAAATGGAATATCAAATAAGTAATGTGCTTCGATAACCTCAAATGCTTTGTTACACATTGTTGCGCTATCAATAGTAATTCTTCCACCCATTTTCCAATTTGGATGATTCAAAGCTTCTTGTTTAGTAACATTAACCAATTCTTCACGTGTTTTATCTCTAAAACTACCACCACTAGCAGTTACAATAATTTTATCTACTTCTTTCATTGAATTACCTTGTAAACATTGAAAAATTGCTGAATGTTCAGAATCAATTGGATATAGTGCAACACCATATTCTTTACACGCATTTTTAACTAATGTACCACCAGTTACTAAACTTTCTTTGTTTGCTAACGCAACCACTTTGCAATGTTTTATCGCTTCTAAAACTGGTTCTAAACCTCTAAACCCAACTATTGCACTTACAAACGTATCATAATTATTTAACTTAGCTAATTCAATTAATCCTTTATCACCAAAATGAATTGTTAGATATGGAAACTCTTTTCTTAATTCATTAGCATCGTTTTCATTTGCAACTGATATTACTTTAACTAACGGAAATTGTTTGATCAATTCACGCGCATTTTCAATGTTATATCCAACACTAAATGCGACTAATTCAAATTCATCTAAATGATGTGAAATTACATCTATAGTTTGTGTACCTATTGAGCCACTAGCTCCTAATAATACAATTTTTTTCATAGTTTACCTCAAAAATAACGTATAGAAATTTTGCATTTCCACAAATAACAAGATAGCGTGGAAAAACATCAAACAAAATAACAAACTATCAACACGGTCTAAAACTCCCCCATGTCCTGGAAAAATCGAACCAAAATCTTTTACATGATATTGACGTTTTACTGCACTAAATGATAAATCACCAATTTGCGAAATAATTGGTAGTGTTAATGATGAAAATATAATAACACTTGGCTCAAACATATTTGATAAATACAAGTTAGCAAATATATATGACGCAGCAGCACCAACTAACCAACCACCAATTGCACCCTCCCAAGTTTTTTTAGGAGATATTCGTTCAATTAGTTTATGTTTACCAAAGTAAACACCAAAGAAATAGGCTCCAATATCACACCCAAAGCATGCTAATGCAACATAGATCATTAAGAAGCCATTATAATCATAGATATGAATAATTCCCTTAACAGCAAGTGTTAGGATCATTGTCATAACAAACACATAACTTAAATCTTCAATGCTTATCTCTTTTGTAAAAATATGTATTACAAATAAGACGATTAGAAATGCAATTATTGCAGGGATATAGAAATCAATCGGAACTAGATACATAACTAATGTGCTTAAAAACAAAAACGTTACTAATCCCCAACTAATTTTACCTCCTCTTACAGCTAATATCTCATAAGAAGCAAGTGCACTAACCGCAAATACCAACAAAAGTAAAGGTATACCACCTAGTACTAAAGGGGGTATTGCTACAAGTGCAATAATCAATCCAGTAATAAATCTCTGCTTCATTTCTTAAGACCTCCGAATCGGCGATCACGTTGTTTAAAATCATCTAAGCATCGATTAAACTCTTCTGGAGTAAATTCAGGCCATGTTTCATCAACAAATATAAGTTCACTATACGCAATTTGCCACAATAAAAAATTAGATATGCGATATTCACCACTAGTTCTTATCAGGCAATCAATTGGCGGATAATCTTTCGTCATTAAGTATTGTTCAAATTCTTTTTCATCAATATCTAATGTTTGTTTACCAGCCTGTACATCCTTAGCAAACTCTTTTGCAGCAAGTAAAATTTCTCTTTGTGATCCATAATTCATCGCAAAGCATAAAATCATACCTGTGTTATTTTTTGTATCCTCTATCGCTTTTTGAAACAATTTAGCTGTTTCTTTAGGAATTCCTTCCATTTGTCCAATCATTTGGATACGTATATTTTTTTCCATTAGTTCTTTCAAAAATTTTTGAAAGAAAACTGCAGGCAATTTCATCAAATAATTCACTTCTTCTTCAGGTCTTTTCCAATTTTCAGTAGAAAAAGCAAACAACGTTAAAACTTCAATTCCGTCATCGTTTGCTGCAATTGCAATATTTCTAACATTCTCTGATCCTTGATAATGTCCTTGGGTACGCATTTTATTTTGACGCTTTGCCCATCTTCCATTGCCATCCATAATGATCGCAACATGTTTTATTTTATCCATAACATCACCTTACTCATGAAAATATTTTACCATAATTTATATATGAATGATAGTTCTTGGCTTATCAAATTCAAAACAAAGAATCTATACGACTCACTTTACTCTTTGTCTAAATTTCTAATCTCTTGCTAATATCATATAATTCATTAATCAAATTGTTATTTTAAATCGATATAATAAAAGAATAGTTCTTTCGAACTATCCTTAGATTGTCATTACTTCTTTTTCTTTAGCTGCAGCAACTTCATCAATTTTTTTAATTGCTTCATCAGTCGCTTTTTGCACTTTATCTAAACAATCTTTTTCAAGATCTTCAGTTAATGTATCGTCTTTTTTAGCTGCTTCATTTGCATCACGTCTAACATTTCTTACTTGAACTTTAGCTTCCTCAGCAAATTTAGACACTTTTTTACACATTTCTTTTCTTGTTTCTTCTGTTAATGTAGGTACAGTTAAACGAATAACAGTTCCATCATTTTGAGGTGCAATTCCTAAATCAGCTTCATTACAAGCTTTTTCAATATTTTTTAAACTAGAAGAATCATAAGGTTTAATAACAAGTGTTCTTCCCTCAACTACTGAAATACTTGCAATTTGATTAACTGGAGTTGGTGATCCATAATAATCAACTTCTACATGATCAAGCATTGTTGTATTAGCACGACCTGTACGAATTGATGTTAAACTTTCAGCAAAGTGAGCAATCACTTTATCCATTTTTTCTTTTGCTACATCTAGAACTAAATAAGCCATCTATTTTATCTCCTTCTTAATAACTGTTCCTATTTTTTCTTGCATTACTGCTTTTCTAATATTACCACGTTCATTCATGTTAAAGACTACTAAATCGACATGATTATCCATACACATACTTGTCGCAGTTGTATCCATAACTTGTAATTCTTTTTGAATTAAATCCATATATGTTAATTGTTCAAATTTAACTGCAGTTTTGTCTTTCTTTGGATCAGCACTGTAAACGCCATCAACTCCATTTTTAGCCATTAATATTACATCAGCTTTAATTTCAGATGCACGTAACGCTGCAGTTGTATCAGTTGAAAAATATGGATTTCCTGTTCCTCCACCGAATATCACTACACGCCCTTTTTCTAAGTGTCTTAATGCACGTCTAACAATAAATGGTTCAGCAACCTTATTCATTTCAATTGCTGTTTGTACACGTGTTGGTACCCCTGCTTGTTCAAGTGCTCCTTGAACTGCTAGCGCGTTGATTACAGTCGCTAACATTCCCATGTAATCACCTTGAACTCTATCTATTCCAATACTTTCAGCTGTTTTGCCGCGAATAAAGTTACCTCCACCAACAACAATAGCTAAATCGACTCCTTTTTCATGTATTTCTTTAATTTCTTCAGCAAGATTCTTTAAAATCTCTGGGTCAAAGTTATTACCATTTGCTGATAATGCTTCTCCACTTAACTTCAATAATACTCTACGATACATTGAAATAACCGCCTCTCTTTCGCAAAGAAAAGGTTTCACTCATCGATTATTATGATCAAGTAATACCTTAATTTCCGTTGTCATTATATCGTACTTTTAATCTCCATGCAATAAGTCAAAGGACTAACAGTGACATTTTTCCCATAAGAAAAGAATCCCACTTAAACAAAATGGGATTCTCATATTATTTTAACGCAATACCTAATTCTTTTAATTGTTTTTCATCAACAGTGTTTGGAGCTTCACTCATTAGGTCAGAAGCACTAGCTGTTTTAGGAAAAGCAACAACATCTCGAATATTGTCAGTACCAGATAGAATCATAATTAAACGTTCTAATCCAATTCCTACCCCTCCATGAGGAGGTGTTCCATATTTGAATGCCTCTAAGAACCAACCAAACTTATCTTTAGCTTCCTCTAGTGACATCCCAATAGCTTCAAATACTTTAGCTTGTACCTTTTGATCATGAATACGAATTGAACCACTTAATAATTCATATCCATTTAACACAAGGTCATATGCACGTGAATAACAGTTTTCTTGATTATTCATAAGTTTATCTACATCTTCTAAATTTGGTGATGTAAACGGATGATGAGCTGCTACCCATCTATCTTCTTCCTCAGAATATTCAAACATTGGGAAATTAGTAATCCATAAGAAATTATATTTAGTTTCATCAATCAATGCTAAATCATGTCCAAGTTTAGTACGTACAGCACCTAAAGCAGTTTGAGCAACTTTCTTTTTATCAGCGACAAATAATAACATATCATTTTCAGCTAAATCAAACTTATCAATTAATTGTTGTTTTTCTTCATCACTTAGGACTTTAGCAATTGAACCAGATAATTCATTATTACTATATTTTAAGTATGATAGTGCTTTAGCACCATATACCTTAGCAAAATCTTGTAATTTGTCTAAATCTTTACGAGAGAATTTATCACCCATATTTTTCAAACAAATTGCATTGATTATGCCTTTAGAATCTAAAATGTTTTTAAAGATTTCAAATGAAGTATTCGCAAATACACTTGAAACATCATTTAATTCTAAACCAAAACGAGTATCTGGTTTATCACTTCCATAACGACTCATTGCATCAACATAAGGTAAACGGTCAAATGAAGTTAATTCAATGTTTTTAACTTTCTTAAATACTTCTTTCATTAGTGATTCAACAACTTGCCAAACATCCTCTTCATCCACAAAACTCATTTCAATATCTATTTGTGTAAATTCAGGTTGACGATCTGCCCTCAAGTCTTCATCACGGAAGCAACGTGCAATTTGGAAATATTTTTCGATTCCACCCACCATTAATAATTGTTTATATAATTGAGGAGATTGTGGTAATGCATAGAATTTACCATTACTAATTCTACTTGGAACTAAATAGTCACGTGCTCCCTCTGGTGTACTCTTGCAAAGAATTGGTGTTTCTACTTCGATAAAGCCTAAATTTGATAAGAAGTTTCGAGCAATTAAACAAACATCATGACGAAGCATTAAATTATTTTTAATTGGTGTTCTACGTAAATCAAGATAACGATATTTTAAACGAGTATCTTCTAATGCATCGGTTTCATCGGCAACAATGATTGGTGTTGTCTCAGCTGTATTTACAATATTTACTGTTTCTACTTTAATTTCAATTTCTCCAGTAGAAAGTTTAGGATTCTTATCTTTTCTTTCAGATACAAGTCCTTCAACTTGTAATATATATTCATTACGTACGTCTTTTACTGATTCTTCCATTGTTTCATCAAAAACAAGTTGGACAATGCCTGAACGGTCACGCAAATCAATAAAAACAAGCGATCCCAGATTTCTACGTTTTGCCACCCAGCCAACTAAAGTAACTTTCTCACCAACATTACTTAATCTTAATTCACCATTTTGATGTGTTCTTTTCATCTTATTCTCCTTCGCATTCATGACAATGACATTCATGTTCTTCATTTAAGAAATGATCTAATGTATCTATAATTTCATCAAATGTAATCGTAACTTGTGTTTGTGATTCGATGTGTTTTAAATTAACTTGTTTATTCTTAACTTCATCTTCACCAACAATAATGCATACTTTTGCTTGTTTTCTATCTACTGATTTAAATTGACTCTTCATTGATCTATCTTGAATATTAAAGTCAGTTATAAAACCAGCAGAACGACAAATTGTTGCGATTTGTAGTGGTACTATCCCTACATTACCTAAACTCATTACATATACATCTAATGTAGCCTCTTCTTCAAAAAATTCACAATTTTCAGCTTGAGCCATTAATAATAAACGTTCAAGTCCTATCGCAAATCCAACTCCTGACATTTCTGGTCCGCCAAAGTAATTAACCAAACCATCATAACGTCCACCAGCAAATATCGTAGATTGACTTCCAGCTTCTTCATGAGTAGAAACAACTTCAAATACAGTATGTGTATAATAATCTAATCCACGTACTAAACGTTGATCTACTTCAAAAGGAATATCTAGAGCTTCTAAACCTTCACATACCGCTTTAAAGTATGCTTTCGATTCCTCTGTTAAGTAATCTTCAAGTAAAGGTACATCCTTCATTGATGGATGATCTTTATCAATTTTACAATCTAATAAACGAAGTGGATTTTGATCATAACGACGTTTACAATCACCACATAACTCTTCTACATGATCTTTAAAATGAGCTCTTAGTGCTTCCTTATAAGCATTGCGGCTTTCATCATCACCTAAAGTATTAATTAATACTTTGATTGATTGAAGGCCTATTGTCTTAACTAAAGAATATCCTAATGCAATAGTCTCTACATCAGCTAATGGACTCTTAACACCAACATTTTCAACACCAAATTGATTAAATTGACGTTGTCTGCCTTTTTGTGGGCGTTCATGTCTAAACATCGGTCCAATATAGTATAATTTTGCAGGCATTTCCATACTTCCATACATTTTATTTTGTACAAAACTACGAATTACCCCTGCTGTACCTTCTGGTCTTAATGTAAGTGAATCACTACTCATTTGAAATGTATACATTTCTTTGTTAACCATGTCTGAGCTATCATTTTCGCGCTTAAAAACGGAAGTATCTTCAAACATTGGTGTACGAATTTCTGAGTAATCATATACCGTGCATATGTTTCGAATTAGATCTTCAATTTGCTGCCATTTGCTTACCTCTGTTGGTAAGATATCGTATGTACCTCTAGGTGTTTGATAAGCCATAATTTACTCCTCCTTCTAAAGAATATAAAAAGCGCCCTAATCTAAGGACGCTTGATTACGTGGTACCACCTTAGTTCATGTTTCCATGCACTTAATTCCTTAACGCGGAATACGATATTTCCTACTTTATTCAGAAATACTTCTCAAAAGTGTCAATTATTTAATCATCTATAGAAACTCTCACCAAACGTTTCTTCTCTTCAATAGTACTTTTAAATAACCTCTTTATCTTAGAATTTATATTACTATATCATGTCTATATTTTTGAAACAAGTCTTATTTAACTGTGCATTCAATTCCAAGATTCTTATATGTGTCTGTAATCTTAGCAATATCGAATTTACCATCAGTTTTCATATCATCTGTAAATCCAAATGCAAGTAATGTAGCATCATCAAACTTAGCAATATCATAAGTTACATTGATTGTAGCCTCTGTTTCAGTTACTGAATATTCATAAGTTGCTCCTTCGATTGTAGCCATTTGTTCTTTTGATTGTTCTAGAGCAGTTTTTAATGCATCAATATTTTCTTTTTGATCTTCTGGAATTGCAATAACTGTCTTTTGTTCAAGATTTGTTAATGTTCCATCAGTAAATATAAAATTAGAATCCATTGATGATCCTTCAAGTGCTTGATTACAAGCTAAAGTTTGTTTCTTTGCTCCACCTGCTGAACATCCTGCAAGTAAAAGTGCAACTGTTACAATTGCGATTAATTTTTTCATAAATTTCTCTCCTATAATATTTGTCTTTCTACAGTTATTACACTATTCACCTTTTTAAGGTTTGCAATGACGTTCTGTAAATGTTCAATATCATCTACTAGTATATTCATTTTTGTTGTTGCGGTCAAATCTTCGCTGTTAACAACTGAATTAATTCCCATTAAATTTGCTTTACATTGTGAAACTACTGTTACTATATCAGTAATCAAGAAATTACGGTCATGCGACAGCATTGTTAGATTTGCTTCATATTGTTGTTTAGAAATTGTCTCATCCCATTCAACATTAATTAAACGACTCTTAGTACCTTGGATGTTTGGACAATCTTTACGATGAACTTTAACTCCTTGTCCCTTTGTAATATAGCCAATAATCTCATCACCATATACCGGATTACAGCATCCCGCTAAAGACATCATCATCGAATCAACACCCGATACTTTAATACCTGTTTTAGAAGTTGATTTTTTTGAAGTATGTTCACGATTTAAAATTCTTGATAATGCATTAGTTTCAAGAACCCCACGTTTCTGATTTGTTAGCTTTTCAACTACGCTTTGTGGAGATATTGACTTAACTGCTACCGCATACATGAAGTCAATATAACTACTTACTTGGAATTGTTGGAAAATAGCTTCAATCTTTTTCTTTTCCATGTATTCTTTTTCATCAAAACCACGTTTACGTAACTCATCACGTATTATTCCTTCACCAGCTTCAACCTTTTCTTGGCGTCTTTCAACTTCTTTACGCATTAAGTATGCTTTAATCTTACTCTTCGCTTGACTTGTTTTGACTACTTTTAACCAGTCTTCACTTGGTCCAGGGAATTGCTTAGAAGTACGAATTTGAACTACATCTCCTGTTTTTAATACTGTATTTAAAGGAACTAGTGTTTCATTTACAATTGCCCCAACACATGCATGTCCTACTTCAGTATGAACTCGATATGCAAAGTCAATTGGAGTAGATCCATTTGGTAAATCGATAACTCTTCCATTTGGTGTCATAACATATACATTAGCTTCAAATACGTCTTTTTGAAGACGATCCATGTATTCAACAGGGTTATCATCATCTTCCTCACCTGTTAAGTTTGCAAAATCTTTAAACCAAGTTAATTTTGATTCAATTTCTTTTTGCTCACGACGAGAATCATAACGAGTTCCTTCTTTATAACGCCAATGTGCCGCAACCCCTTGTTCAGCTATAGAATCCATCTTTTCTGTTCTAATTTGAACTTCAAATATTCTTCCATCTTCACCAACAATAGTAGTATGTAGTGACTGATACATGTTCATCTTTGGCATTGCGATATAATCTTTAAGTCTTCCGGGTATTGGACGATATGTCGCATGGATATGCCCTAAAATCTCATAACAATTCAATTCTGATTTTGTTACTATTCGTATAGCCAATAAATCAAGTATTTCTTCAAAACGTTTATTTTTAGTTTTCATTTTTTTGTAAATACTATAAAGATGTTTACTACGACCAAATATCCTAAACTCAATACTATTTTCAGTTAATAACTCAGATATATCGGTAATCATATGTTTAACTTGTTCATCACGTTCGGCTTTTTTAGCTTCAACAAGATGAGCAATTTGATAATACATGTCACGATCTAAATAAAAGAAACTTAAATCTTCTAATTCATTTTTTATCTCACTAATACCTAATCGATGAGCAATTGGTGCATATACTTCAAGTGTTTCAGCTGCAATACGTTTTTGCTTCACTTCTGGCATATATTGAAGTGTTCGCATATTATGCAAACGGTCAACTAATTTAATAAGTATTACGCGTATATCTCGTGCCATCGCAATAAATATCTTGCGATGATT
Source organism: Anaerorhabdus sp. (assembly GCF_036641015.1). Lineage (GTDB taxonomy): Bacteria > Bacillota_I > Bacilli_A > Erysipelotrichales > Erysipelotrichaceae > Anaerorhabdus. The sequence goes on from NZ_JAVWFO010000015.1 coordinate 29,907, forward strand.
TGCCGCTAAGTACTCTTTCTCATCTTTGAATTGAATATTACCAATCTTAGTAACACTTTCAACAAGACCAGTAACTTCTTCATCAAATTCTTTAACTAATTCTTCTCGAGGAACATCACAATCTTCCAACACATCATGTAAAAGACCAGCAGCAATTGTTCTTGGACCCACATGTAACATAGCTAAAATATAGCCTACATTAATAGCATGAATAATATATGGTTCACCACTTTTACGAAATTGTCCTTCATGTTTTTCAGTAGCATAATCAATTGATTTTTCAATTATCTTTAAACTATCTTCATTATGAATATATTCTTTTGCCGCATCTAAAATATCATCTTTTGTTACAATTTTTTTAGTTAGTGTTGTCATATCTGTTCCTCCTTTCTTTTGAAAAAAACCGAAGATTCCTCTTCGATTATTTATTCATAAGACATAACCGTAAAGACATTATAATTATCTAATGCCTTACGACCATTTAAACCTAATAGTTCGATTAAGAACGCACATCCTACAACTTCTCCACCCATTTCTTCAACAAGTTTAACTGTTGCTTCTACTGTTCCTCCTGTAGCAAGTAAATCATCTACAATAAGAACTTTTTGTCCTTTTTTGATAGAATCAGCATGCATATGAAGTTCATTTGAACCGTATTCTAGGTCATACTTATAACTAATCGTTTTACGAGGAAGTTTACCAGGTTTTCTTACTGGTACAAATCCAATTTTCATATTCACTGCAACAGGGCATCCAAAAATAAACCCTCTTGATTCAGGTCCTACAATAATTTCAGCTCCACATTTCTCTGCAAACTCTTGAATAAGACGTGTTGCTTCAAAAAAAGCTTCACCATCATTCATTAATGGTGTGATGTCTCTAAATAAAACTCCCTCAATTGGAAAGTTTGGAATCTCTGCAATATATTTTTTAAAATCCATTAATTTATGCCTCCTAATTAATGACATAATTATACATCATTCTCTTGTTTTAATCTATGCTTTTAACATTTAAGGAACACTTTTTACGTCCTAAAAAAGCATTAATAGTACACTCTCCATAAACTGTATGGATACTATTTACATCTACATTAGTATCAACATCAAACCAAATTGCTTCAATATTGTTTTCAAACTGAAGTTTTAAAAACTTTTGCTTAATCCATTGTAGATTTTTAACTTTTAAATCACTGATTGCAAACGTTACATCTTTAAATCCTTGCCCAAATGGCGCAAGACTCAAATATTCTTGGATTGCTGTTAACTCAATTTCATCTGCTAGCAAAACACATGTTGATTCAACTGCCTCAGTTTGAACTTCAATGCTATTGTATTTAAGGATGATTCTTTTCTTAAATTCATCAAAATCATCTTTTTTAACTGAACACCCTATCGCCCCACTATGTCCCCCAAAAGAAGTAAACATATCTTCAAATCCCTCAGCAAAAAAACTATATAAGTCAAATCCTTGTACACTACGACCACTACCTTTATAAACTTCATCATTCTCACTAAATACTAATGTAGGTTTATTATATTTGCTCGCTATTTTACCTGCCAATAAACCTACTAAACCCTCATGAAAACGCTCATCAGTAACAATAATAAAGTCATCATCCAAGTTTTTCTTTTCCGCCAAAACACTCATTTGCAATGTCATTTGTTTTCTTTGATCATTCAACTCATTCATTTGCTTAGCAAATGAATGAATTTCAGCTGGATTATTAGTCAAAAAGAATTTCACAACATTATTTGGATTTGCTAATTCTTGCAATCTTCCCACAGCATTTAATTTAGGAACAACTTGATAAGCAATATCCTTTTCAGTAACTTCATTTTGGGTATCCAATAATGCATCTAAATGAGGTATTTGATGTTGATTAATAATTTGAAGCCCTAATCGAACAATTGTACGATTTTCACCCCAAAGTTCCATGATATCGCCCATTGTCGCAACACAAGCTAACGCAATATGTCTCGGTGTGTATCCTAATAGTTTATTACTTAACTGCAATGTAACCCCAGCACCACACATTCCCTTGAAAGGATCACCAAAGAAATCCGGATGTAAAATATAAGTACAATCTGGTGTTTGTTCAATTTCATGATGATCTAATATAATAACTTCAATACCGAGATTTTTGGCCAATGACAATGCATCAAATGCTTTAACTCCATTATCAACTGTAATAATTAATTTGTATCCTTTATCAAAGGCTTGTTGAACTATTGTCGGGTGTAAACCATAACCCTCTTTAAATCTATTTGGAATGTAATATCCATTTTCAATTCCTAAAGTATTTAAAGTGTCAACCAATATTGATGTAGCACATATACCATCAGCATCATAATCACCACCCACAAATATTTTTTCATTATTCGCTTTTGCCTTGATTATTCTATCTGAAACTTCACTTAATTGCTTTGATGGATTCACAGTTAATTCCTTTTGATGATTTAATAACTCATCAATTTGTTTCTCACTACAATTACGAAAAGCCAATACTTTGCTTACTAACGTACTGGTTTTATTATTCTCTTGAATTGTTTTATAATCAACTTCTATTTTTTTATATTTCATCATTTTTTACCAATTCTTTAAATACATCGCCACGTTCTTCAAAATTTTTGAAATAACCATAACTCGCTGCAGCTGGTGACAATAAGCATGTTTTACCATGTGCTGTAATCTTTTTAGCTAATTTTACAGCATCATTTAGATTATCCACATAAACTGCTTCCTTATTTGTTTTTTGCTTCCAAAGTTCATACATACGCATTCCTGAAGCATACATAAATATTACATGAGGTAAATCTTTCTCAACTAAAAATTCTATTAATTCATTATAATCAATCCCACGATCAAGTCCACCAATCAAAACTGTATCAACATCTTGTAATGATGTAATAGCTTGAATAGTTGATTGACAAATTGTAGAAATCGAATCATCAACATAACGAATATCGTTATATACTCCTACATTTTCTAAACGATGATGCAATGTAGTAAATGATTCAATTGCATTTATAAATTCTTCGTCGCTTACATTAAAGAAATGTGACGCAATAAAATAATCAATAGCCATGTTATAAAAATTATGATGCCCAATTAAATTAATTTTAGTCTCATCAACAATTAATTGATTATAAGGATTAACCAATGTATTACCAACTGCATAGATATCACCTTCATTATTCATCGAAGCAGTAAATGCATTTTTAGATTTAAGTAATTGTTCCTTACAATTAGAATTTATAATTGCAATATCATTATTCATTTGATTTACAAAGACATTCTCCTTAGCAAGACAATATTTATCAAAAGTACCATAATGATCAAGATGCTCTTCAAATAAGTTTAATAAAACTCCAATATGTGGAGAATCCTTTGCATATTCTAATTGATGACAAGATATTTCAAAAACCACAATAGAATCATCTTTTAGTTCCTTTAATATATCAAAACAAGGAACACCAATATTACCAACTAAAAATACCGATGGATATACAGAATTCAATACATGATATAAAAGTGAACTAGTTGTACTTTTACCTTTAGTTCCAGTAATTCCAATTGTTTGTTTCTTAAAATATTTTAAAAATAATTGTGATTGACTACTAAGTATATTCATTGGAAATTTTTCATCATTAATCACTATTCCTGGACTCTTCATAACAATATCAAAAACATTAAAATCTGTATTTTTTGTAAGTTTAGTTTCACAGTTCTTATCATCTAAACTAATTTCTTTGTCGTCAATTATCGTAATTTTTTGATTTGGTAATACATTCCTTATAAAATTAAGTGTTGATTTACCTTCTAATCCAAATCCCCACAATGCAATTTTTTTATTCTCAAATTCTTGAATTAATGCTTGCATCATTGAAATGCTTCCTCTACCTTCTCTTTAACCAATTTTAGTAAATGCGATGGAATTTGATGTTCATTATTCCATTCATTCTTAACTGCGTTTATATTTACCATCGGAACTTCTATTACTTGATCTAAATACATCATGTAAAGACATCCTAAAGGTTTTCTATTTTCTTTCCTTCTTCTAATACCCAGTGCTAAAGCCACTTGTACTTCTTCTCTTGTACCTACACATTCAAATGGTTTATTATCACTTAATCCACATAACTCCATAAGTATCGGATATAAATCAGCATTATTAAGTAAATCTTCTCCAAATATCGAAATACAGTCTTCATCATCTAAATAAGCAGCCATAAGAATATACACAAACAAACATTTAGCACAGTGATTGCACCATATTTCTTGTTTACTTCCTACATTACAGCTCTTAAATACTAAATGATAATCTTTACACATTGAAAATATCTTAGCAATTTGAAGTTCAGATAATGGACGTAACAAACTAAAATATTCAATTTCGGGAACTAAATATTTTTGGCTATACTCGTTAAAATCTTTCTCAAATTCATAACTCTTTGAATATTGATGATTAACAGTATCATTCAATACCGTTGATTCATTTGCGCTAGCTTCATTTGACAAACATATGTAACGTTTTTGGTTTAACACTGCCGCTAATGTAGAAGCAAAAGCAACCATTGCTGAAAAAGGAGTGTGACCATTTAAGTATCCTTTTTTGTTCAGTTCTA
>NZ_JAVWFO010000016.1:0-27423 GCF_036641015.1 Anaerorhabdus sp.
GGTAATCCAACGATTCCTGCTGTTAATGACATATTATCTACTTCCTTTCGAACACTTAATAGTTTACCTTTTTTTAAGCCTTAAAACAATCTTTACTAAGAGAAACTTCTATCATTTCCATGATATTGGTATAACTTTGGGGTGACATTTACCCTAATATTCAATATAATGTTAATCATATTCATATTACTAAGGGGAACTCTATGAAATTCAATTCTTTTCAAATTAAGCTTTTTATGATGTTTTTAATGGTATTTGATCATTTATCTATAATACCTGGACTATTATCTATAGAAGCTGTATCTGTATTACATTTTATTACTAGACCTGTTGCGACATGGTTTGCATTTACACTAGTAGAAGGATTTATGCATACTCATAATCGTTGGAACTATTGTAAAAGACTATTTTTATTCGCAACTATTATGATGATAGGTAATGGAATTATCATGGTAACTATTAACCCTGACCTATTCCCTACATTTCCAAATATAATCTTTGCATTAGCATTATGTTCATTAATGTTAAACTTATTTTTTGATAAACAAACTATCGATAAGATTCCACCTATACTACGTATTGGTTTAGGTACACTTGTAACTATCACATGCGCACTATTTGCTGAAGGTAGTTTCATTATACCTTTACTTGTTCTTATCTTTTATCATCAATACAATAAACCAAAAGCTAGAAACGCTTGGTTGTGGGGATTAACTTTATTTTTAGCAATACCAGCTCTAATTATGACCATTACCATGAATGGCTCTATATTTACATTTTTATATAATGAAGGCTGGTACATATTAGTTATTCCTTTTATCAATATGTATAATGGTAAACCTGGTAAAAAATCCAAATTTACTCAGTATTTATTCTATGTATTCTATCCATTACATATTTGGGTAATTTATATTATTGCCGCTCTTGTTAAATAAAAAGCAGAAGTTTTGCCTTCTACTTAATATACTCTAATTCATTCATATCATCTATTGGCCACATTGGTCGATAGATTTTTTTAAATGGTATTTTTTCAGATCTTTGAATTGTAGGACCATCAGTTAATGCCATTATATGATATTTTGTTTCTGGTATTAAATATGTATCTAAATATCCCATTTTCACCACTACTATATCATAATCATGAAATTCTAAATCTGCTGCATGGAATTGTTCCATAGTTCCATATTGTACATTGTGGTTAATTACTATTACATCTATGTTTGTGTCATCAATACTTACAGTAATAGTTGTTCCTATTTTAGGACCATTTTTACCATGTTGTTGATAACCTAATGCAACTATTGTTCCACTAATTCTAATTGGTTTCGACAAGTCATCTTCATTAACACCTAAATCAAAAGTAACTTTATCACCTTTACTAAATTTTGATAAATAATCATGTGCTTTATTATCATTAATTCCAGCAACAAGAACTTTCTTGTAGGTATTTTGCTTTAACAATTCATTTAATACAAGGGTATTTTGACCACTACCACCAGCTCCACAATTATCTCCAGAATCTGTAATAACTACCGTTTTATCATCAAAAGCAATTGCTTTTTCTACTGCCTTATCAAGTTCATCATAATTTCCAGAAAATTTAAATTCATGACGATGATTCCAAGCATACTCACTTATTTCTTTTGCGACATTCTTACAGTATTCTTCATGTTTTTGATGACTTGGTACAACCACAACACATGCGCCTAAAGTATCATCATCATGACGAATATAGCCTACATGATATGAACAAGACATCACTCTGTCATCTTTCTCTGCTTTATCTAACATTTTGTTAATTGTTGCGATTGGTTCTTTTGCAGATACACTTCTTTCTCCTCCAACCATAATAGGAAGCTTACAAATTATTGGTTTGATATGTCGTTTATTTTCCAATAATTCAATGAACAATTGAGCTACTTTTCTTTCGGTGTCTACCGCATCACTATGTGGTGATTCACGATAGCATCTAACAATATTTAACTGACTTCCTAATTCCTCAGTTAAGTTTCCATGTGGATCCATAACCATTGCTATTGGCATATATTTACCAACTATATCTCTGATTTTCTTAATTAGATAATGTTCCGCAGAAACCCTATCTATCCCTAAGACACCACTTGCACCATGAAACTGTAGATAAATTCCATCTATCTCATTTACATGAGTTCTTATACTTGTAAGTAACTTATCTTCTATAAACTCAAAAGCGCTTTTTTCAATCATTCCATTGGGATTTATTTCTGCATAAATTGCTGGAATTATTTCAATATTTTTAGCTTCAAAAATATCTCTAATACTCATTGCATCAATACATTCATCACCATAAAGGATATTAAATTCTTCTAAACTTACTGTGTGAGAAATATGTTCGTTACACTCAGCAGTCATATGTGCTATTAATACTTTCATATCATTTCTCCATCTATTTTTATTCTTTTTAGATTTCGTATTGCATAAACATTTAGAATACAAACTAAAATAAATGATAATAAATAACTAAATACTGGTATTAGTAAATAATTAATATAGAAACAAATAATGTATATCCAAACTTTCGTATTAATATTTTTTATATTATAGCTAATATATATGCTTAAAATAACTAATGATATTACAATTACTGATACCCATAAATAGTACATTACTCCTATACTATTAAAATTATTAATAACATTTTGGATGTACTCAACTGAGTAAACATCTCCAAAATAGCTATAAATATCACCAAAATTAATTGTTATCGCTAATAAGAAGTAGTTTATAATTGTAGGCAAAAATGTAAATACAATCTCTGCTATGCATTCACCAAATCCAAGTGATAATACATTGGATACATACTCACTCTTTTGTGATAAATACTTTTTATACAAGAATATTTTAAACGCAATTGAAAATACACCTAAATATAATATATCAATAATAATTTTCAGTATTAAACTACTATCTTTAATAATAAGATAAATTATAGGATATAACAGTATTCTAATGACAATATAGTACACTACACCCATCAAAAGATATTTAAAATGTAGTCTACTTTTTTTCCTGTATTTTAAGATTACAAATATAGGAACAAATATACATACTAGCAAACAAAAATTAATACTTAATAGATTTATTAAATTCATACACAACTCCAAAAGAAGTAAAACATATATTATGTTTACTTCTTTATTTCTATTTATTTAAATTTGGATCATATTGGAAATGATTCATTTTCCCATATAAGGAAATTATTTGTTCAAATTCTTTCTCATCATAAAATGACATTTTATTTGAAGTGTATCCTTTTGCTACTTCAATAACAAATCTTGATGCTTCTGTAATATCAATTTCATGACTTGCACCTGTTCCACAACCTGGAACAGCTGTTTCTGTTGTAATCGCAACTCCGACTACCGGAGCATTTGTTGCCGTAGCGGGTTGTAAAATACTATTTATATGAAATAAGTCATTTGAATATGGCGTAATATCTTGTTGTGATATTGGAAATGTTTTTGCGTGTGTACCAGAAGATACTTCCATACAATTTAATAAATCTTGTGATACTCGTAGGATATATCCTTCTTTTACAGTTGGCGAAATTGCATAGCCTCTATGATTGATAATGTTGTTACCTTTTGTTGTATCAATAGATAATATTGCATCAGCTTCCTTAACAACTTCATATTCATTCATTTGATCCATATCAACTGGTGAACCCATAAAATCTACAGGTTCATGTGGTTGTGATGGTGCATCTGGACAAATATGTGTAGTAACAATTACATCACCTTCTAATCTATCATCATAAATACTCATTAATGATAGCTTCAACGCAACAGCTATAGCTGCAACTGCCCCGTCTGCATCCGAAACCATACCAATATTAGAAGGTCTAGCACCAATACCACCTAAACGTCCAATAACACCTAGTGTTGGTGCATCACCTTTACTTAATTTGCCATTTTTACCTTGGATTATGATTTTAACAAAATCGGTTGTTCCTTCATCACCTTGTACAGTCTCGGTAATTGCAGTAACCAAAGGATAATCTTTAAACAAATCTATTACTTGGTTGCCATCAATTGTCCCTCTATCGATTAAGTCTATTACTTCTAATACTTGTTTTAGCATTTATATCACTAATCCTCTAGCATTATCATAAATTTATGAAAAACGCTAGCTCCATCCATTTTACCAAAATCTACAGAATCAATTACCATATGTTTTGCAATTCCATTAATTTCTTTTGCAATTGCTTTTTCTGCATATCTAACTTGAGGTGCAAGCAATACTAAATCATATTTTGATGCTTCCTTTTTAATCTCATCAATTCCAACTGCTTGGATATTTAGATCTACATCATTTTTAATTGCTTCATCTTGGATTTTTTTCTTCATAATCCCTGTGCTCATACCATTTTGACAAGCTAGTAATACATTTACTTTTTTCATAGTTTATATCTCCCTACTATTCTTCAATTAATTTTGTTTCTTCTTGAATCTTTTCTTTTTCAAATAATTTGTAGAATGGATAATATAGAATAATATCTACAATTATAACAACAATCAATAAAATAATTGATCTAAAATCTAAATTCGCTAACATATGACTTATTCCAATTGGAGTTTGTGCACTTAATGACATTACAATTTTATTAACAAAATCAAAGCTCATTGCAAAATAAACAATAATGATGTTAACCACATGTGTTAATAAGAATGGAATTAAGAATATTGGATTAAGCACGATTGGTAATCCAAACAATACTGGTTCATTAATACCAAAGAAAGCCGGAATAATTGATAATCTACCAATTGTTTTAATTTGTTCTGATTTACTCTTTAACATCAATAGAACCAATCCAAATGTGGCTCCACCACCACCAATTGCAACATATGTATAATAGAATGTACTGTTTACAATTGTAGGTAAATCACTTAATGCTACACCTGCTGCATAAGCATTCATATTTGCTAACATATTTGCTTCTAATGAAGGAGTAACTACTGATAAAATAGCACTACTATGAATACCAAACCACCAACCAATTTGTGATAATGTTGATGCAATAGACATTCCTAAAATGGTATCTACTGCCATGTTTAATTGAGATCCTAATGACATAATTAATGCTGGGAATGATGTACCAATGATATCCCCAAATACAGCACGAGCAACTAACATAATCATGAAAATTACTGTCATTGGAACTAATGTACTAATTGAACTTGATAAAACTTCTGGTACGCTATCTGGAAATTTAATATATCCAAATTTCTTATTAGCCATATATGTATACAAGTCAATCGCAATAAATGAAACAATTATTGATGAGAATAGTCCAGTTCCACCAAAATACATTGTAGACCAGTTCCAATCAATTAATTCACTATTTACAATCATAAATGATACAAATACTACTGTCATAGAATTTAACATATGTAAATCTCTACGTTTTGCAGTTGTAAATGCAATTGCTATAGCGATCCAGAATCCTTGTGCACCTAATGTTACATTAAACAAATAACCTAGATGTTCTCCAAAACCAGCACTAAAATCTGCCCATGCTTTAAAGAATCCGTAAAATGCATTTGTTGTTTCTAATGTGTTGTAGTCTAAAAATGGGAAAGCTATAATTAACGCAAATGAACCTATCATGATAATTGGTAAAATACTCATGAATGATGCTGCTAAAATTTGTAAATGCTTATTTCCTGCTATTTTACCCGCTATTGGGCTCATAAACTTTTCAGTAAATCCTGCTATGTTATTTAATAAATTTTTCATAATATTAAGTGATTACTCACTATCCCCCTTTACTCTTCTTGAAGTCTAACGATTCTTTGCCAGTTGATTGCACTAGTCAAGTGATCTTGCGCATGTGTCATAATCAAACTATATGGTATTTCTTCTTCATTAACCTCGCTTTGAATCAATACTGTTTGCACTTTATGTGCTTTGTTTAAATGGTCACTACCACATTGAAAGTGTTCTCTTGCCTCTTCTATATTATTTTTTTTGTAACAATTAATCGCTTCATAGAATTGATCAATTGCATCCCCTGAGTAAGAAATAATTTCAAATGCCATTTCAATTACTTTGCTTTTTTCCATTTAGCACCCTCCTTTAATATTAGAATATATTGTTTATACTATTTTTTCACACCATTAATTTCCACATTGGGTGGCAAATTTTTACTATCATTTACTTTTTAAAATTATTATAATTTCTATAGAACAGTTGAGAGGGGGTCTAATAATGTTTGACTTCACCGATAGAGAGCGACAAATAATTTTCTTTATTTTTTCGAAACACTGTGTAACTGCTAATTCTATAGCATCTTTATTTAATGTTTCTGAAAAGACCATTAGAAATGAAATTAAAACAATCAACTCAATATGCCAATGCAATCTAATAATATCTAATAAAAACGGTTATCTTGTCGATAAACAATACGACAGTTTAATAGAAGAGATACCGTTATTTAATACTGAAAAAAATGATTATAATAACATTGTTTTTCTCTTGTTAAGTAATGAATGTATTAATTTATTTGACCTTTCTGAATCTTTATCATTATCGGATACAACCCTTGAAAAAAGACTAGTTACATTTCGTAAATCTTTAAAAAAATATGATTTAACATTAACTAGATCTAATAATAACCTTTCACTGAATGGTACTAGTTTTAACAAAAGAAAAATATACATTGATACAATACTTGAAAAAGTAGGATCAAATTTTTATAATATCAATAATTTTGAACCTGATTTCCCTAATGTAAATATTGAAGATACCGTTAATACTTTATCTGAAATATTAAAATCAAACAATGCTTCTATTAATGAATTTTATTTAAATAACTTTTTACTGAATTTATTAACTATCTTAAATTTTGATTTTGATAATGATATTGTTATTGATTCTCCATATGATCAAAAAATTCATGATATCGCAATAGAATTAGATAAAATACTAAATCACTCAACTACAAATAAGACACTTCCTATTTATTGTTGTCTTGCTGGTGTCATTGAATCTACTAAAAAGCATATGTCTAAATTTGAAAGTGAAATTGAAGAAATAACTAGAAAAACACTTTTAAAATATTCTTTAGATATTGATGTATCTTCATTTTTAAATATTTTTTCAAAGCACATTTCAGATATGATAACTCGCTGTAAACATAATAATTTAGTCCAAATAGATGGCGGTATGTCAATTAAGGAATCTTGTTTTTACATTTATGATGTTGCCGTTAACTTAGCTAACGAAATAACTAAAAAATATAATATAACAATTAATGAAAATGAAATTTCATTAATTTCAATGCATATTGGTTTTGCAATTGAAAACTATTTAGATAAAACTATTCAAAATGATACCTTAAATATCGCAATTAATACTAGTCAATATCTTTCTAGTGAAAACTTTATTTCTAAAATTAAAGAAATTATTCCAGCTGATACTAAAATCAATATATTCCCTCAGCTTGAAACTGTAAATAGTATAAATAATAGTGATTTATTTATTACAACAAGTAACTTAAATTTGCCTATATCTATTCCTAAATGTATTGTTACTCCTATATTAACCAACGATGATAGAGTAAAAATCAAAGCACTAATTGAAACTGTACTTAACAAAAAGAAAATGCAGCACTCAAAAAACTTATTTAATATGTTTTTTAATGAGAGATTATTTTTTGTTAATACTGAATTAAACAATAGAGATGATGTTCTTAACTTTTTATTTAGTAAATTAAGAAAAGAGAAAATTATCGACCAAAAATTCTCTTCTTCTGTGTTAGTAAGAGAAGCTATGACTCCTACGTGTATCAATAACAAATATTCAATTCCGCATGCCATGGATTTTATTGCCAAAAAGACAATAATAAGTGTTTTCATTAATCCTAATGGTATTGTTTGGGATGATCAAGTAGTAAAAATCGTTTTTCTAAGCGCCATAAATAAGAGTAATATTGTTAACTTAAGAATTATTTATGATTTCGTTATTGATATGGTAAGTGATGATACTATATTTGCCAAATTAACACAATCAAGTGACATAGATAAATTTTACAGCATTCTTTTTTCGGAATATTAAATATAAAGGAGCTTCAGTACATTAAATGAGTTTACAACAATTAAATAAAATTAAGTATATTAGAGATATCATTACATTTTTGGCTGTTATTCTTTCTGGAATCATGCAAGCCGCAATTATACAGGTATTTATGAGACCATTAAATTTGTTATCTTCTGGTTTTACAGGTGTTGCAATCTTAATAGAAAGAATTACAAGCACTTATTTTGGTTTCTCTTTTTCTATTTCACTTGGAATGTTAGCTTTAAATATTCCTGTTGCTATTCTGTGTTCAAAAAGCATCAGTAAAAGATTTACTTTTTTTTCTTTACTACAAGTATTTGTATCATCTTTCTGCTTAAGAATATTTGACTTACCACCCCTTTTTAACGATGTTTTATTAAACATCATCTTTGGTGGCTTATTATATGGAATCATGACAACAATTTCACTTAAAGCTAATGCATCTACTGGTGGAACTGATTTTATTGCTTTATTTGTTTCAAATAAAATAGGTAAATCAATTTTCAATTATGTATTCTTATTTAATGCATGTATCTTATTAATCTTCGGAATGATGTTTGGGTGGGAAAATGCCGGATATTCTATTTTATTTCAATTCATATCAACTAAGACAATTGAAACATTTTATAACCGTTATTCAAGAGTTACTTTACAAATCACAACGGCCAAACCAGATGATGTTATTAAAAGTCTAATTTCAACACATCGTCATGGAATATCTAGGATTGATGGCATTGGTGGATATAGTGGAAAACCTGTAAGTTTATTACATACCGTTATATCAGGATATGAGGAACAAGAAATAATATCATTAATCAAATCTGTTGATAATCACGTCATTGTAAATACATTCAAAACCGAAAACTTTTATGGGGGATTTTATCTCAAACCGATCGAGTAAGTAACGCTACTTGTTTAGTTTTATTTTTTTAGTACAGTTAAAAAAAAGAAGAAACAAATTACATTTCTTCTCTTGTTGCTAATGAGTTTTTAATTTTACACTATCTTTTCTGTATCTTTTTTTAATATTGTTACATATTCATCAAATATAAAAATACGATTTCTGCTTATATTTCTTACTTTATTTAGTATTCCCAGTCTACAAAATTCATTCACTATATTTGAAACTGTATTGTATGTTAATCCTAATGCTTTAGATGTCTTTTGTATTTCAATAATTGGGTTGGTTTCTAGATATTTGAATACTTCTAGCGCATTTTTTGATAACCTTCCCATACTTTGTATTTGTAATTCTATTTTCTTATGTAAGCAATCCAGTTTATCAATTGTATCAATGGCATCCTTAGCAGATTCGTAAACTGCTTCTAAAAAGAAGTGTATCCATTGTTCATATTTACCTTTTTCACGTACTTCCATCATCCTATCATAATATTCAGTACGATTCTTTTTTAAGAAATACGAAATATAAAGAACTGGTTGTGTTAATATTCTACAATCCATTAACATAAGAATAATAAGTAATCTTCCTACTCTGCCATTACCATCCAAAAAAGGATGAATCGTTTCAAATTGATAATGTATCAAAGCAACACGTATAAGCACATCAATTCCACTTTCTTCATGAATATAGTTTTCTAAGTTTCCCATTGCTAATGTCATATCACTTGGATTAGGTGGAATATATTTTGCAGTATTTAATGTACTACCTAGAGATCCTATCCAGTTTTGAGAATGTCTAAATTCCCCCGGGTTTCTTTCTTGACCTCTTGAATTTTTCATCAATTCCATATGCACTTCTTTAATCAATCGATTACATAACGGTAATTCATTTAATCGTTTTACTCCATATTCACATGCTTGAATATAGCTAATAACTTCTTTTACATCACTGTTTGTATTTTCTAACACCATTGGATCTAGTATATCTTCTAATGTAGTTTGCGTACCTTCAATTTGCGATGAAAGTAAAGCTTCTTTTCTCACATACATTGCGATAAATAAATTTACATTAGGTATTCTTGATGTTAACACCTCTAACTTAGCTATTTCAGTTCTTGCATTTACTAAACTCTGTATTAATTTTTCATCAAATTTTATACCCTCTTCTAGCGGCAAAAAACTTGGCATAAATGATTTATATGCAATATCATTTGTTAAATTAGATTTTATTACTCCTTGTCTTGCCATTTTATTCAACTCCTGTTAGTAATATTATACCACGTTATTTCATTTTTGTTGATTATAATGAAATAAGTAAGGGTTTTAAGTGGCGTTATTTCATTTTCACTATCTTTTCCAAAGAAAAAGAAGAAACGACTTACATTTCTTCTCTTGGTGCTCTTTCTATTACTTTCTTTAGTTTTCTTTCGAATTCAGTTCTGTCAAACATGACAGATGCCCCACAACCTTGACACTTAATCTTTATATCAGCACCCATGCGTATAATCTTCCATAGTTTAGATTTATGACAAGGGTGTTCTTTTTTCATTTCAACAATGTCATTTAATCCATAATCTTCCATGTTTAACCCTCTCTTCTTTTACAAGCCTCAATTGTATTCTTAAGTAACATAGTAATTGTCATTGGACCAACGCCCTTAGGTACAGGAGTAATCGCTGTTACATGCTCAACTACATCATCAAAATCTACATCACCTACAAGTTTACCTTCTTCATTTCGATTAACACCTACATCAATTACATAGGCACCCTCTTTAACAAAGTCCTTTGTTACAAATTTTGCTTTACCAATCGCTACTACCAAGATATCAGCCTCTTTACATACTGCTTGAATATTTTCTGTTTTTGAATGACATATTGTTACTGTTGCGTTTTCATTCATTAGTAATCTTGCAACTGGGTTTCCAACTAAGTTACTACGTCCAATTACAACAGCTCGTTTACCTTTAAGTTCTACATTCATGCGCTTAAGTAACTCAATAATGCCTTGTGGTGTACATGGTACAAATCCATCTTCTCCTAAATGTAGTTTACCTACATTAATTGGATGTAATCCATCTACATCCTTTTCAGGATTAATTGCCCATACTACTTCTTTCTCATTTAAGTGAGATGGTAATGGTAACTGAACTAATATTCCATCAATTTCATTATCCTTATTACAATCATCGATAACTTTCAATAGCTCCGCTTGAGTTGTATTCTCATCTAAATGAATCATCTTAGATCCTAGTCCTACTTCTTTACACGCTTTCTCTTTACCTGTCACATAAGATACGCTTGCAGGATTGTTGCCAACCAATATAACACACAACGTTGGAATCTTTTTACCCTCATCCATACGTTTTGCAATTTCCATTGTCATTTCATTCTTTAATTCTTTTGCGACTTCACTTCCATATATAACAGTTGCCATTTTCTTCTCCTCCTTGACTTCTTCTTTATCTTTATTCATTACTACCACAAAAGCTGTAATCCCCGCAATCGCAATACCTAACGCAAGAGTAACTATAATACCCACAAATACTACGACAAATGAAGTTGAACTATTTAAATAGTCTTTTATTTGGAAATAAGTGTAAGCCGTAAATCCCAACACTACAATCGCAACTAATGCAAACCAAAATAGTGCTGTGTAAATTATCTTCTTTCTCGTCATAGAATTTCCTTAGAATCTAAAACTATAGTGATTGGTCCATCATTTACTAAATCTATTAACATTTCAGCACCAAATATGCCCGGTTTTACTTCCACTCTCTTAGCTAATACATCGTTAAACTTCTCATATAATGGCTTTGATACCTCAGGTCTTGCTGCCGCAATAAAGGAAGGACGTCTACCTTTTTTACAATCAGCATATAAAGTAAATTGAGATATAGACAAAATAGATCCTCCAACCTCTTCAATACCTAGATTCATCTTGCCATCAGGGTCATCAAATATTCTAAGGTCTACTACCTTATTTGCCATTTTATCTACTATCTCTTCATTATCACCATCAGTTATTCCAACCAATAGCATGAATCCTTTTTCAATTTTATTAAATACTTCATTATCAATAGTAACTGAAGCATGTCTTACTCTTTGTATTACAACTTTCATAGCAAAAATCTCCTTATTTCTATTCTACTATGAAACTTATTTTAAATGAAGAACACTTTCACATTTAATTAATCCACTTATCTTTTTATCTATGATAAAATTATACAAATGGGGGTGTTTACATGTATTTAGCAAATTATAAAACTTTTCAATCAATTATGACTAGTTCTAAGAACTCAAAACTAGCACGTAGAATGTATGACTACGATGATAACCTAGAAGGAACTATTGAAGAATTTGGAGGCTGTTACATTGCCGATTGTAGATTTGACTACTATGGAAGAACCTATGAAACCAGTGTTTCTGTTTCGTCATCTGACATAGAAAAAGTTATAAGCTATAATTGCGATTGTCAATGGTGTTTTCCTGATGAACCTTGTGCCCATGTGGGTGCACTGCTACTAACAATGGCCGATACAACATCAGAGGAACTTCCATTTGAAATAGGTCATGAAATACCTAGAAAACTAAAACAACGCATTGAACAAAAAGCATTGGAAAATATGCATTATGAGAAAATGAAACAATCAAATCTATCTACTGATTTAATTTGTTACTTAAGAAACAATATTCCGCAATTAGACTTGCCACAAGAGGATAACATACATCTTACACCTATCCTAACAGTTGAAAAAAACTATTATGGCGAAATTGATAACTTAGTATTAGAATTTAAGATTGGTAATCAAAAACAATATATTGTAAGAAATATATCAATGTTTTTATCACAAGTAAATAATAGTGAACAAGTGGAATATGGGAAACATTACATTGTTACATTAAATATAGATAACTTTGATGAAGATAGTAAATTACTTATTAATTTCTTAAGAAAGCATATAAACTTTAGCGATGAAGGAATACGACCGGATTCAATTAAACGCACCTTTAGACTAGAACCATATCATTTACCTGATTTATTTGATTTGATAAATAATTTAAATGATAAACACGGACTAGTAGCAAATGAAGAATTCTTAAAGTTTGATATTATATTTGAGCCACTTAATGATGGGTATACCTTTACATTAAATCCTCAAAATCTAACATTCTCTAATAATAGTGTATATACATTCTCGCCATCTGCTGTAATTACAAAAATTCTATTTAATAATCCTCCAGCAGTCGCTAAAATATATCAATTAGTTCAAAATGGTAATTACTTTGTGCTTGGATCGCATATACAAGCATTTTATGATTTATGTTTAGAGGATTTAGTGGATGATTGCAACTTAATTAATTTCCCTCATTCACTTGTTAAAAAGAATGATGTTATTAAAACAGAATTATATGGTGATTTAAACCAATTAAATGAATTAGAAATATCAATTCATATGATTAAAAGTGATTTATCAAAAGAATATGCATTTACTACTAATTCCGATATATTAGATAAAAACACTTTAATAGTAGAAAACTTTGTTAAAGTAAACTCACATTTTATCAATTATGAAGAACATAAAGCTATTCTTGATTTAAGTGATAAGAATACCTATGATTTCATTCAATTTGGATTAGATAAGTGCAAAGACTATTGTGATGTATATATATCTGATGCCCTTAAATCAATTGGTACAATGAAACATTATTCCATTACTATGGGAGTTAGAGTAGAAGCTGGATTACTAGAATTGGAATTAGCATCTAACGATATTCCTGTTAATGAACTTGCAGATGTATTAAAAAATTATAAGAAACGAAGAAAATTCCATCGTTTAAGAAACGGAGAATTATTATATCTTGAATCTAACGACTTGAAAGAGTTAGAAAATATCCTTGAAGATAACCATATATCCGCTAATGAATTAGTTGATGGTAAAATACAATTACCTTTGTATCGCAGTTTTCAAGCAAATGAGGTATTAGAGTCTACTAAGAGTATTCAAATAAATCGTAGTGAATCTTTTAAGCAATGTCTTGAAAATTTCAAATCCAAGAACCATGATTTTAAGTTAAATTCTAACTATCAATCTATTTTAAGAGATTACCAAGTAGAAGGCGTTTATTGGATGAGTTTACTACATTCATATGGCTTTGGTGGTATCTTAGCGGATGACATGGGACTAGGTAAAACACTACAAGTATTAGCCTTATTAGAATCTATTAATACTACTAAACCTTCTCTTGTAGTATGCCCTGCATCATTAATTTTAAACTGGGCAGATGAAGTAAGTAAGTTTTCTAAAGATATGACTTATTTACCAATACTTGGAGACCAAGAATCAAGAATTAATTTAATTAAAACAATTTATGATTATAAATTGATTATTACGAGTTATGATTATGTTAGAAGAGATATTGAGTTACTCAAAGAAATTGAATTTGAATACGTAATATTAGATGAAGCACAATATATTAAAAACCAATCAACTGTAAATGCTAAATCAGTTAAAGCATTAAAAACAAAAAATCGTTTAGCACTTACTGGTACACCAATAGAAAATTCATTAGCTGAACTATGGAGTATATTTGATTTCTTATTACCAAACTACTTATTTAACTACCATTACTTTAGAAAAGAATTTGAAGTACCTATTGTAAAAAACCAAGATATTGATATACAAAACAAGTTAAAGCGTATGGTAGAACCATTTATTTTAAGACGTGTTAAAAATCAAGTATTAAAAGAATTACCTGAAAAGTTTGAGCAAACAATTAGTGTTGATTTTAGTGAGGAAGAAGAGAAATTATATTTAGCACATGCAATTCTTGTATCTAAAAACATCTCAGATCAACTTAAAACCAATACATTTGATCGTATTCAAGTATTATCAATGATTACCAAGTTAAGACAATTATGTGCTGATCCTCGTATTTTATTTGATAATATTATGGAACCATCTAGTAAAATGAATGCTTGTTTAGATATCATTAGAACATTCAAAGAAAACAAGAAGAAGATTCTATTATTTTCATCATTTACATCTACTCTTTTCTTACTAGCACATGAATTAAAAAGAGAAAGAATTAAATATCATATATTAACTGGTGAAACAGATAAAGTAACAAGAAGACAGCTTGTACAAAACTTCCAAGAAGATGATTCTACTGTATTTCTAATATCATTAAAAGCTGGAGGTACTGGATTAAACCTTACTGCAGCTGAAGGTGTTATTCATTTTGACCCTTGGTGGAATATATCAGCGCAAAATCAAGCAACTGATCGATCACATCGAATTGGTCAAACAAATGTTGTCCAAGTATATAAACTAATTGTTAAAAATACCATCGAAGAAAAAATTGTTAAGCTACAAGAAACTAAGAAAAATCTTGCGGATAGTTTCGTGGAAGACAATGAAGGATCCATTTCCAAATTATCACCAGAACAACTACTAGACTTGTTTAGATAGGAGATTCCCTTATGAAAGAACCATTAGCATTTCGATTACGTCCTCAAACATTAGATGATGTTATTGGACAAGAGCACTTAATTGGACAAGATAAAATACTACGTCGCTTAGTAGAAGAAAAACGACTCTTTTCACTAATTTTCTTTGGACCTCCAGGCACGGGTAAAACCACATTAGCAAAGTGCTTGGCAAATGAATTACAAGTTCCATTTCGTTTATTTAACGCTGTTACTGGTAATAAAAAAGAATTAGATGGTATCTTCTTAGAAGCTAAGTTAGCTCCAGGATTAGTGGTAATTGTTGATGAGGTTCATCGTCTTAATAAAGATAAACAAGATTTATTATTACCTCATATTGAAGATGGTTCTATTATCTTATTAGGAGCTACTACATCAAATCCATTCTTTGCAATTAATCCTGCAATTCGTAGTCGTTGTCAACTATTGGAAGTTAAACAACTTACTAACGATGATATTTCCAAGGCAATACAACGTGCCCTTACACATCCACAAGGATTACAAGGATATACGATTGATGAAGACGCTACTAATTTAATAGCTCGTCATTCAAATGGTGATGTGCGCTATGCATTAAATATATTAGAAATTTGTGCACTCGCATCCAATGGGTCAATTACAAAAGATACTGTTTCACAATACTCACAATTTCCTAATTCAAACATGGATGCTGGAGATGATGGTCATTACGATGCAGTTAGTGCATTTCAAAAATCAATTAGAGGTAGTGATGTAGATGCTGCATTATATTATCTTGCTAGATTAATTCAAGCAGGTGATATGGATTCTATTGAAAGACGTTTACTAGTAATTGCATATGAAGATGTTGGTCTAGGAAACCCTGCTGCTGTCGCAAGAGTTGTATCTGCAATTGATGCGGCAAAACGTGTTGGATTTCCAGAAGCAAGTATTCCTCTTGGTGTTGCTATTGTTGATTTATGTCTTTCACCAAAAAGTAAATCTGGTGCAAATGCGATATCAAATGCAATGCACGAAGTCCAACATCAAGCACTTCCTGTACCTGAATATTTAAGACTTACTCCAGTCAGTTTAAAAGAAGAAGATAAATACGATTATGATAGTCCTGAAATCTGGCCACACATTCAATATTTACCTGATTCTATAAAAAATAAACACTTTTATGAGCCAAATACGAACAGTAGTTATGAAGCTCAATTAGCTAAAAATCTTCAAGAATTGCGGAAAATCACAAAATTTAACAAAATTTCTAAAATACCGCGAAAAACACGATAAATAAAGGATATTTTGCAATTTAACCTATTAAAAAAAGACATTATTTTTAAAAAAATGTGTCTTTTTTTTTGACAAATCGCAAAAAGTTGCATAAAATTCCTAAGTGACTGAAAAAATGGAGGATTTATGAAAGCTAAGAAGTTAGTACTCACAGCTGCATGTTTATTTGTAGTTCTGTGTGGAAGTCTTTCTGAAAACATTCAGGAAGTCCAGGCTGAAGTAACACAGCCTACTGCCCTACCTCAAGAGACTGTTATTCCTACACCTGTTGTAGAAGAACCAGTTCAACAACCAAGTAGAGTTGTAGACGTTGAAGTTAATTCACCCGACGCATTCGATCAGATTAAAGCATCGCTAATTCAAAGTACCGTATTTGAAGAAGCAGGTGTTGACCCTACTCTTATCGACATTACAAAATGTGAAATGAATATTGGGCCAATTGATACCACAAAAGCTGGTACTCAAGATATCAATGTAATGATCAATGTAAAACCTATTAATGAGGCAACTATACTTGTTAAATCAACAATAAGTACAAAAGTCTTATTAAGAGTAATCGACAATACTGCTCCTGTACTTAAATTGACTAAGGATTCTATCCGTGTTCAACTTGGGTCAGAATTTAATCCGTGGGATTATGTAGAGTATGTATACGACAACTCAAATGAAGATATATATCAAACTCTTCAAATTACT
This sequence comes from Anaerorhabdus sp., assembly GCF_036641015.1. GTDB lineage: Bacteria > Bacillota_I > Bacilli_A > Erysipelotrichales > Erysipelotrichaceae > Anaerorhabdus. The sequence continues at coordinate 17,437 of NZ_JAVWFO010000016.1, forward strand.
AATCCAGTAGATTCAAATGTTGAAGCAGAATATGAAATAATTTATACTGCAACAGACAGCTCAGGAAATACTACTGAATTAAAAGTACCTGTTAAAGTTCAAAAACAAATTGTTGTTCAAGGTGGAGTTGCATCTGGTGACGAAATTGAATACATGCTACAACTAATTAATGATGTACGTGAACAAAATGGATTAAATCCATATACCCTTGCTGATGAAGCTGGACAAACTGCTATCGCAATCCGTGCAGCAGAATCAGTAAACAATATTACTCACCGTAGACCAGATGGTTCTCATTACAAAACTGCTTTATCTGATCAAGGAGTTGTATGGGATCACTCACCACTAGAAATTCTTACTAGTTCTGGTTCAACAGTAGAAGCAAAACTTAACTGGTGGTTAAACTCTGCAGGACATCGTTCTATTCTACTAAAATCTGATTACGAAACTATCGCAATCGGGTATAGCGGTAACATGTGGGCGGCAATTGCATACTAAAAGACACAATCGTGTCTTTTTTTATTTACCCACAAAAAAAGGTGAAAATGCACTAATTTCCACCCAATTCTTTAAGAACCTTTGCTGTGTACGCTCTAACACGCTCTAAATCACTCGTATTTGGCCTTTTTCTCTTCAAGAACAAGAAGGAGCCAGTTGAAACAAAACGCCTAGAATGCACCTCTATGCCCTTTGCACGTAAATTGTTAATTAATAGCTCAGTTTGATCTTTTGCCGTAAAACTAGACGAAAATATAACCGCATGTTTAATTCTATTTACCGGTAATTCATCTATGTACTTAAATAATTCTGGAGCCGGTTTACCACCATAAATTCCAGTCCCAATAAACAAGCAATCAACATCACCAAGCACATGAGGCTCAACAATATTATTTGCCCTTACCCCACATACTTCCGCAACTGCTTTCGCAAATTTTTCTGTATGACCAGTCTTAGTATAATACACTACTTCTATATTCATATGCTTACCTACCTAACAATGAGTTTAAGAAACTATTCGCAATACTCAACACAATTGAAGCTAGAACTGTTGTACCAAATGAATCTATTGCTGCACCACTCACAAATGAGAACGCTAACTGTAAAACCACTCCATTAATAATCAGTGAAAATAATCCAAATGTTAATAACGTAACTGGAAATGTAAATATTGTAAGCACTGGTTTAATTGTGACATTTAGTAATGATAATATTATAGCCAACATCATTAACGCTTCCCCAGAGCTTATCTCAACTCCAGAAAACAAATAATTAATTATCCACAATGATATTGTATTAACAGCAAGAGTTAAAATTATTCTTTTCATAAGTCTCTCCTTTATGTAAATAATCTTATCATAACTGTTTACTAAAATAAAGATTACCACTCCAATGTTCACCCAACGTTCACTTTAGGAAAGCATATAAAAACGATGGACAATGTCCATCGTCGTTATATTATTTATTTCTTGGTTATTTCACCATTTGCAACAGTGTATGTCCAAGTACTAGTATCGTCTGTCCATGAAACTGTGTCTATTTTGTCACCAGTACCTTTTTTTTCACACTTTGGATCAACAGTTACTTCTAAACCAGTCAATTTTGAATCTTTAGCCGCTTGTTGAGCAACAAAAGCAGAATAACATCCCTTAACATTTGCATGTCCTACTGCGTCTTTAGAAGCTGTGATGTATCCACTGATTTGTGGTACAAGTAATAATCCTAATACTGCTAAGATAGCAATAACTACGATTAGTTCAATTAGTGTGAACCCCTTTTTATTAATTTTTTTATTCATTCTATAAATCTCCTTTTCTTCACCCCTATTATAAGACTTTACTACGAATTATTCAACAACCATTTGCCCATGTGGTTATATAACGGTTATATGATGGAATTAACCAGTCTACGTAATAACTGAGAATCTGAGCAATGTTCCATCGCTACTTCCATTGATATTTTGTTTTCTCTTACTAATCTTGCTAGTGACATTTCGATTGTTTGCATACCATCTCCTGGATGAGTTTGCATAACACTTGGAATATGATATGTCTTTCCTTCACGTATCATATTACCAACAGCTTCATTAGTAACAACAATTTCTAACGCTGCACAACGTGATCTATTATCAATTTTTGGTAATAGATGTTGAGCAACTACTGCCTTTAAACACACCGATAATTGAAGTCGTATTTGGTTTTGTTGATTTGGTGGGAATACATCTATAATACGGTCAATAGTTTGTGCGACACTAGTTGTATGTAGTGTAGATAATACTAAGTGTCCCGTTTCTGCTGCCGTTAGTGCAAGTGATATAGTTTCAAAGTCGCGCATTTCTCCTACTAGTATTACATCAGGGTCTTCACGCAATGCTGAGCGTAATGCATGTGCAAAACTATATGAATCTGTACCAATCTCACGTTGATTGATCATTGATGACTTATGACTATGTACATATTCAACCGGTTCTTCAAGTGTAAGAATATGACATCGTCTATTTCTATTTATTACATCAATCATTGCTGCTAGTGTTGTTGACTTACCAGAACCCGTAGGCCCTGTTACAAGGATTAATCCTCTTTGTAGCATCGCAAGCTTACCAAGTATTTCTGGTAATTCCAACGATTCCAAAGTTGGAATAGAACTATTAAGTAAACGTAGCGCAATTGCAAAACTACCTTTTTGACGATAAATGTTTACACGGTTTCTATATCCTTCACGTGATACATAAGTAAAGTCTAAATCATCACCAGTCATTAATTTATTAAATTGTGCATCACTAATCATAGACTTAACCAAAACAAGAACTTCATTTTCTGATAACGGTACATCATTGACTGGTTTCAAATTACCAGTAACACGTAACATTGCTGGCAACCCTACTGTGATATGAAGATCTGATGCATTATTTTGTCTTGCAAACTGTAAATATTCTTCTATCATATATGTTCGCTCCTATTCAATAGAGTATAGAATCTTAACAGCTTCTTCTACACTTGTAGTACCATCTTTTACTAGTTCTGATAATTCTTCTCTCATCGTGATAATATCTGCACCTCGTGCATAATCACGTATCGCTTTTACATCATTACCTTTTTCAATAATAACTTTTTTAATATCTGGTGTAACTCTAAATATTTCATTTACCGCAATACGTCCACGGTATCCTGTTCCACCGCATAATTGACATCCTTCACCTTTATATACCGTTTGAAGATTTGGACTATTAAGAAGACGTCTTGTTGTATCATCTGCAGGATGTTCTTTTTTGCAATGTGGACAAATACGTTTTACAAGTCTTTGTGCAATTACACCACGTAATGAATCAGCTAACAAATAAGGTTCAACCCCCATATCAACTAAACGTGATATAGATGAGAATGAGTCATTAGTATGTAATGTTGATATAACTAAGTGTCCAGTTATTGATGCACGTACAGCAATCTCTGCAGTTTCAGCATCACGAATTTCACCAATCATAATGATATCTGGATCTTGTCGTAAAATTGAACGTAATCCCGATGCAAATGTTAATCCTGCTTTGTTATTAACTTGTACTTGGTTAACACCATTTATTCGTTTTTCAACTGGGTCTTCTACCGTTACAATATTTAATTTAGGATCAATAATTTCTTTTAACATTGTATATAGAGTAGTTGTTTTACCTGAACCGGTAGGACCTGTAGCAAGTATAATACCATTTGAATATTTAATTAACTCATGAATAGTATTTATACTTTTCGCACTAAAGCCCATATCTTCAAAGTTATAACTTACATCTTGATTAGTTCCTAGTAAACGCATAACTATTTTTTCACCATAAATCGTTGGTAAAGACGATACACGCATATCTATTTCAGTTATACCATGTTGGAATTTGAAACGCCCATCTTGTGGAATACGTTTTTCTGCAATATTCATTCCTGACATAATCTTTAAACGTGTCACAAGTAATGGATGTAAATTTGTTTGTAACTCCATATTTACACGTAAGTCCCCATCAATACGGAAACGCACAATTACTTTTGTTTCTTCTGGTTCAATATGAATATCACTCGCATTACTTTGTATCGCATCACTTACAATATTATTTAATAACTTAACTACTGGAGCTGCATCAATTCTTTCTAACATATCTGCATTTAATTCATCAGCAGCTGTTACATTATTTTCTTGGTGCAATGTATTTAATGCATCACTTGTTTTTAATCGAGTGAAGATTTTATCTTGAGCTTCTTCAATTTCTTTTTTACTTGAAATAATACACTCGACATTCATACCTGTCGCAACTCTTATATCTTCAATACTATAGAAGTCTAACGGATCTGCTGTCGCAACAAACAAAACACCTTCACGTACATATAAAGGCAATACTTTTGATTTCATCAATAAATCTTCTGGAATTAAATTAATCGCATCAGATTCAACACTGAAAACTGGGTTTTCAATGTAAGGAACATTCAACTTTTTACTTAAAAGCTTTAATACATCCTTTTCTTTTACATAACCTAAGTCAACTAATACGTCTCCTAAACGTTTGCCTGGTTGCATTTTTTGTTTTGCAAGGGCATCATTCAATTGATCCATTGTAATGTAATCATTACTTAGTAACAATTGACCTATAGGTACATTTTTTTCCATACGTATCTCTCCTTTATTTACGTTTTGTGTTATGCTTTTAGTAGTTAATTTTATAAGTGAGGTTATTATGCAAATTCTACTAACTATTTATTCAATACTTTTAGGACTAGTTATAGGTTCATTCCTAAACGTTTGTATCTATCGATACCAAACCAAAGAACCAATATCTAGAGGAAGATCTCATTGCCCTAAATGCAATCACACATTATCGTGGTATGAATTAATTCCACTATTCAGTTGGATTGGCTTACGTGGTAAATGTAAAAGTTGCCACCAACCTATATCAATCCAATACCCAATAGTAGAATCAATTACTGCAATTTGTTTTCTTCTAATCTATTTAAAATTCGGAATTACATTTGATACTTTAATTTATTTTATATTTGCATCTATATTAATAATGGCTGCCGTTATTGATTTACAAACTATGATTATCCCAGACAGGACTCATATCATTTGTATTCTATGTGGTATCCTACTATTAATCTTACACCCAACTCAATTACTTGATAAGGCTATTGGTGCCATAATTGTCTGTATTCCATTACTTATTATCGCATATGCAACTAAAGGAATGGGTTATGGTGATGTAAAATTAATGGGTGCTGCCGGTTTTGTTCTTGGATGGCAAAACATATTATTTGCCATGATGCTAGGTTCTATTACCGCTAGTGTGATTGGAATAATCACAACTAGAATAAAGAAAATTTCATTAAAAACAGAAATGCCTTTAGGTCCTCATTTAATATTTGGAATTCTATTTTGCTTACTATATGGTAACCAACTAATTAATTGGTATCTAACAAGTTTCTTTTAATAAGAAGTCTCTACTCCGTTGTAGGGGCTTCTTTTACTATACAAATTGAGCCACCAGCTCCACCTGACTTTATAACTGCTGCCGGAGTTTTATATGGTGCATAACTTCCTTTAGCAGTGTAACCATCAACTTTAACAGTCACATTAACTTTATTAGCCTCTGTAGTAAAAAATAGACTCACCGAATCATTTCCATTAAAAGTTAGATTACTTTGGGTCCCCATTCCATATAAACTAATAGTTTTACCAGAATAATAGGCAGATGCATCACAAGGACTTCCACCTACACTAATGGATCCTTTTGCATTTCTTATCTCATTCTTGATGTAAGCTAATGCATTGTTTGCTACATCTTTTCCTTCGATTATTTTTTTATTTACTCCATAGTTTTGAATGACAGGCAACAAACCAGACGCAACAAAAGTCATGATAATCCCTATTATCGCAATCGAAACTATAAGTTCTATTAACGTCATTCCTTTTTTGTTCATCTTTGCATTCCTTACTATTTTATAGCTCTAAATAATTTATACTTTAAAGCACTGTTACTAGTACACATTTGTCCTGTGTAACTTTCAGTGTCACTTGCTTTAAAGATTTGCCCATTATATGAAATCGATACTTTTGGGCCATCACAAGTATAGTTCTCATTTGTTATTTGAGTTGCTGCATTCAAACTACTTTCATTTATTTTTTTATTTGCTACCGTAATTTCCAACATTCTCGAAAACACCGTTATAAATAAAATTGATGTCACAGCTAATATTCCAACAGATACAATAACTTCTATTAATGTAAAACCTTTATTTGTCATATGTTTTTCCAAAAGACATTGCACCTCCTGATCCACCACCAACATTAATACCAGCTTCAGAAATTAAGTTCAATAGATTAGCACTTGGTTTTACACCAAATAAATTAGCGAATTTCCCATATTCTAATTTATTCGCTATTAATCCGCCATATAGGTTTATATAAATATTCGCATTACTGCCCTCAGCATCTACTTCACTAAAAGGTGCAAGTATCCAAGCATTCATAGTAATTGCTCCTTGCTCAGCATCCAAATCAATGTCTCCTTCACCTTTTGCCATGAATACAATGTTATCCGCATCTTCTATTTTCCCAATTGAACCTTGTTTTATAGATAATTCATTAAATAAGAAAACAAGTAAATTATCCGTTTCTCCACCTTTTACCGTTATATTAAGTGGTGATAAATTTTCAATTTGATTCGCTATATTAACATAAATGGTCCCCCCACTAATGTCAAATGTCATATTTGCACTATACCTGTCTTTATAATTACAGCTTTTTTTATTTACATTATTATTATAATTGCAGTCTTTCGTAATGTTGGAAGTTAGTTGTGTTACATATTTCTTATATGTATCTATATTAGGTTTGCTTCCTGGTTGTTGAAATTCTTTTTCGATGTCTTTTCCAAATTTACAATCATCCTCTTTACCAGGTTTCCAACCAAAACCACATACTTGAGTATTCTTTCCATTAGCATCAATGTCCGGAACATTTACCACCACTAGTGGTTTATCTATTCCACCTTCAATGATATTTATATATCCTGTAACTGTTCTAGTTAACCCGTTTAAAGTAGCTGTAGAATTTACAACCAATTTAGTACATGTACTAGCATCACTAGTAGCACATGCAACTGTTACCTCAATTGCCCCCATTTTAGCAGAATCATATCCACTTAATGACAATGGTAAAATACCACCACTAGCTCGTATTTGATCTACCACTGCTTTACCAGTTACAGTATCTTTTGTAAAAGCATCTAATGTAGTTTCTAACCCACTTAGTGCACTTTGATAAACTTGTTCGCCATTCATTTCAATCTTTGTCATTTTAGTATTATGGTTTGCCAAGAATATCATGCCCGTGCCTAAAATAGTCATCAAACAAAATATCATGATGACATAAAGCAAAACTGCTCCTTTTTTGCTTTGGTTATTACTCATTAAATTACTCCATTCCTTGTGTGCTATAAACTTTTACCGTAACAGTAAATGTATCATCTTTGGCATTTCTTGCTAATCCAACTGTTTTCATGGTTTTGCTTTCGTTAATAATTGAATCTAAAAACGCACCCACAGTTTCTTGATTACCACTTATTTCAATGTTTATCAAATTAACATCTAAATAAACTTCATTTATGATTGGATTAAATTCTTCTGGAAGTTGTATTCCATTAACTAAATATAATGCATCTTTTAAAGAATAAGTTGTTATAACTTCTGGATCTGCTTCTGCTTCTACTGGGATTTCTGGTGATACAAGCATAATTGCATGATCAGTTATTGTACTTCCTATTATTTTATTTCCACTAGCTTCTGCTAATGTTATTAAATAATCATAAACTTTATCATTAACTTGCCCAGGTAATATTTCACCTAATTTTTCATCTGCAATGGTTTTTGCATCTAATAATTCTTGGTCATATGTTCCATAACGAGCAACTGTTTCATCCATAGTTTTATGTAATGATTCTTGTTCAGTTAAAGATTTTTTATTTAAATTAAAATCGTTATATAGAGGTAATAATAAGAATACTACATAAACCGAAATTACTGTAATTACAGCCAACATGCCTAATAAGAATTTCTCACGTTTAGTTAAATTCATCATTACTCACCTCTTCCCATAGTAGCAATTACCGCAAAATTATAATCACCACTTTGTTCATTTATTCCTATTTGATTAAATACAACTGATTCAAAGATTCCTGAATTTTTAAGATAATCTGCATAATAAGTTGGAGTATGTGGATCAGCAGCACTAATATCAATTGTAAATATTCCAAGATCTGATGACATACCATTTATAGATATTCCTTCATACCCGAATATAACTTGTACAGTATATGAATTAATAGTAGGAATAATATTTAAGTTTGCTTGAGCATTAGTAATTTCATTTACTATTGTCTTATATGCGGAAATAATAGATTCATCCTCTAATACCTTTGTTACTTTTTCTATTGTTTCTACATTTGTTGTATAGTTTTGCTCAATAGCAATTTGATTTTTTATTTGGTCATTATAATAGAATAGCCCACCATAAATACCACCTAGAACTAGAACACTAACTCCACCAAGTATAAGAAATTTCTTTTTAGTTGGGTTCATTGCTTTTTCTTGTTTTAAATAATCTGAATACAACTTATCGAAGTTTAAATTCTTTGGATTACCAGCAAGTGATCCTAAGATATGAATATATGATAAGTAATTAAAATCTTCTGGTGCTTGTAGATTATCAATTGCAGGCATTACTTCAATTGCCATTGGTAAAGATTGTGATAAATCTACAATTAGTTTATCAAATCCATTGTAATCACCAAACATGTAGATTGCTTCAATTTTAGATTGATAATGACGTGTCATTTGGAATTGTTGCATCATTGAAATTTCTTCTTTGATAGTCGCAAGTAATCCTTCATAGTTGTCAAACGAAATACGTGCACTTCTTAATAAAACGAACTTTTGTCCATCAAACAAGAACACTTTTAATAAACCATTAATTATTTCAAGTGTTATAAATGGTTGCGTATTTTCTTTAATTGAAGTTTTTGAAATGTAATTAAATAAAGCTCTATTACCTACTTCTATTGTTCTTACTTTTTTACATTTAATATCAGCAAGTGTTTTTTCATAAGATGCTACTAGTGATAGTGGTAATCCACACACTAATATTTTTCTTAATTTATCTTCTTCAGACATTCCAATATCAACAAAATCAAGCAACATCTCTTGTGATAATGTTTGAGATGCTTGCAATTCATTCTTGATGATTTGAATTGTTTTATCATTATCTAGTACAGGTACTTTTAATTCACGATAAAATGCACTTGTATTATTCGCAATCATTGTAGCTTTCTTTGTTTTTTTATCTTGTAGTTCTGTCACTATTTGATGCAAATTCTCTTGATCCATTAGTGAATAAACTGTTTTAAAACTCTCAATCGTAATTTGATTTTTCTTGTAGACTGCATCTACAATTTTATATTGGGTATTCCCTACTTCTATTAAGTATGCCACAACAATTCCTCCTTATTTTTTATTCACTAACTAATGTGCTGCATCATTCCATACATTGGTAACATAACTGCCGCAACAATGAATCCTATAACTAAAGCCATGATAATCATCATGATTGGTTCTAGTAATGACACTAATCTAGTAGAAGCTGCATCAGCTTCTTCATCAAAGTAGTTAGCAGCAGAATCTAGAATAGTATCAATCGATCCAGATTCCTCACCAATATAAACCATTGATGTAAACATGGGATCAAATACCGCGGTATCTTCAAGTGAGGTTGATATATATTCTCCCCTACTAACTTTTTGTATAACATCTTGGAATTTTTCTTCAATAACTACGTTTCCAATAATAATTGATACCATTCTTAATAATTCAATCATATCAAGACCACTCGCATAAAGTGTTGCAAAACCACGTGCACATCGAGCAGAATAAATTGTTCTATTCAATTTACCAACAACTGGTCCATTTA
>NZ_JAVWFO010000016.1:27523-33756 GCF_036641015.1 Anaerorhabdus sp.
GCACATCGAGCAGAATAAATTGTTCTATTCAATTTACCAACAACTGGTCCATTTAGTTTAAATGAGTCAATTGCAAATCTTACTGGTTTTAGTTTACATATAATTGGAATACACATGCCAATTATCGCAACACCACCAAGTACAATCATCCAATACTTTGTCAAAATATTACTAAATGATACAAGAATTTGAGTAATTACCGGTAAATCTTGGCCTTCATACAATTCAAAGAATGTCGGAAGAACTAGTGTCACTAAGAAAATAACTACAACTATCGCAACGACACTCAAAATCATTGGGTACATCATTGCACTTTTTATTTTGTTATTTAATTTGTTTTCTTTTTCAAAGTGTTCACCCATTTTCGCTAAATTCTTTTCAACAATTCCACCAGTTTCTCCGGCTTCAATCATGTTAATTAATATATTAGGGAATACTTCTTGTGCTTTCATGGCAGTAGATAAACTATTACCTTTTTGCATCGACTCATAAATTCTTTCATAAACAACTTTTGTTTTAGGGTTAGTACTCTTAGTTTCAAGAATATGAATGGCTTTAATTATAGTAATACCACTTTCAAGCATAACTGAAATTTGACGGCAGAAAATGATGAGGTCTTTCGGCTTCATCTTTTTAATAGCTTTTGTTTCTTTTACTACTTCATCTTTACTAACAAGGTAGTACTCCATTTGTTTTATCTTTAACAACAAACTTTGTTCATTCTCTGCTTCAATTATTCTAGTTACTTTTTTCTTATTTTTATCTATAAGTACACACTTAAAAGTCTTCATTCATATCACCCTTTGTACATCTATTTTAGCACACACTATTAAAAAGAGGTAATAAAAGTGGCTAGCGTTACCTAAAACCCCTCTATTTTGTCGTGAATGTAACATCCCTTTTGATTATGCATTTTCAATCACTTTAAATCTCAACTTCTTAAAAGCATAGAAAAAGCAAAGGTCGAATGACCTTTGCTTCAAAAGTTAATTTAAACTATTTAATTTCTACAGCGTTGTTAGCAGCAGATTGGATAGCTTTTTGGTAGTCACCAATAGTCATTGTACAAGTTGTCTTTAATTCTTCAACATCAGGTACATTTGTATGGTTTCCGTCACCTTTATCGAATGTTGGCATATCGATGATTTCTTGAGGAGTCTTACCAATTGCGTAAGCTTCTAAAGCAGCGATTTGTTCAAACCATTCTTTACCAATTTCAGAAGCTGAAAGCATACCGTAGTCTGCTCCTTTTTCTTTCTTAGTAGGTGTTACTGTTGTATCTTCTGGAGCTGTAATCACACCAGTTGTGTTAAATTTACCTGCATTTTGAGCAGTATCGATACTTGTGTAAACAATCTTACCATCAGCATCTAAAGCTACTACTGCAAATGAAGTGTTTGCTTGAACTTGACCATCTTTGTCTTCTGTTGCATCAGCAATGTTTAAGCTTGTAACTGAACCAGTTCCAACTTTAGCGACGTTTTCAACAGCTACTGCATTGTCAGCAGCAACTTGGATAGCTTTTAAGTAATCTCCAACTGACATTGTACATGTAGTTTTTAATTCTTCTACATCAGGAACATTGTCATGATCTTCTGTATTTACTGTTGGCATAGCTACTACTTCAGCAACTGTTTTTCCAACTGCATAAGCTTCTAAAGCTTCGATTTGTTCGAACCATTCTTTACCAATAGCAGAAGCTGAAAGCATACCGTAGTCTGCTCCTTTTTCTTTCTTAGTAGGTGTTACTGTTGGATCTTCTGGAGCTGTAACAGCACCAGCTGTGCTAAATTTACCTGTGTTTTGTGCAGTATCGATAGAAACGTATTTAATTACGTCACCTTCTAATACTACAGTTGCAAATGTAGTGTTGAATTGAGCTTGTCCATCTTTATCTTCAGATGCATCAGCAACTTTGATAGATGTTACAGAACCAATTCCCACTTTTAATCCTGTTGTTTCAACAGGTGCTTCAGTTTCTGCAGGTGTTTCTGTTGGTGTAGCAGGTTTGCTTGAACATCCAACTAAAACCATTGCAGCAACTAATAATGTTAATAGTTTTTTCATTTTATTTCTTCCTCCGTAGTTCTCATTATACTTTTTATCGAATACCGTGTCAATTAATCGTTTGTCATTTCACAAACGATTTTTCAACTTGTGAAATATGTCGTATTTTTAACTTCACTATTCTGGTAGCTTTGTGCTTTTCATTATAAATATAAGCACCTTTAATCCGATAAATAACGCTAAGATTCCAACGCTTATCCAATCAATTACAGTCACTATTTTAGGCAATGTACTTCCCTTAAAACTAAGATCATATAATGTGATATGTTTTTCTAATTCAACTTCTCCTACAACATCGCCATCAATCTTTATAACTGCATATCCTTCTATATTACTACCCTCATCTTGTTTACGTACTTCTGTTTCTAAAACAATTAAACTTTCATCAACTGACATCGGTAACAACACATTCAATGAATTAGCTAAAGTAAAATCAACTTCCCCTATTACTTTACTTCCTTCTTTCACCTCTGAGTGTACATCACCTATTTCATTTGAAATAGTCACAGTCTTGTAATTATTGAATCCATAGTTTAATAACTTAGTCATATCTTCATAACGTGCATCACCACTATCACACCCCATAACAACACCTATTAAATCCATATTGTCTTTCGTGGCACTATTCACCATGGTATATCCAGCGTCTTCTGTCCAACCTGTTTTACCACCTGTCACATATTCATAACTATACTTAGAATTCTTCAACATTTCATTTCCTGTTGAAAACACTCTAGTTTCTGTTTGTTTATTTGTAGGTGCCATATCATATCGCACTTGTCCAAATACTTCTTTGAACTTTTCATTGCGTAAGGCAGCCCTAGTTATCATTGCCATATCATATGCTGTAGTTACATGACCATCATCATTTAATCCATGAGCATTTGAAAAATTACTATTTTTAGCACCAACACTTGTAGCTACTTCATTCATTAATTTTGCAAATTCTTCTTGTGTACCACTTACTGCTTCCGCAAGAACATTGGATGCATCATTCGCACTCGCCATAATCGATGCATATACCAAATCAATCATTGGTGCTTCCTCGCCATAATCTAACCAGATATGACTACTTGTTCTATCTATATTATCTATCGCCGTTGCACTTGCTGATAACACCGCACTAGAATCTAATTTCTCTAGCGCAATATAGTTTGTGAGTATCTTTGTAATACTTGCCGGATATCTTTGTTCATTCATATTCTTTTGATATAGAACCATCCCCGTTTTAGCATCTATTAATACTGCTGTTTTGGCATTCAATGCTAAACTATCAACAACTGGAGTTGCTGTTGGCTCTGATGTAGGCTCTGTGTCCTCGGCAAAAAGAGGTAAATAATTACCAATTATTAATCCTATACACAATAAAGAAGAAAATATTTTCTTAATCATTTTTATCATCCATTCTAATTCTTTTCTATTATAACCTATAACATCCATTTTTTTGAGTTATAAATCATTTTTACCAAAAGAAAATCCTCATTTCAAAATGAGGATAAATTCTATTTCTTAAGTAATCTTATTGAATTAAGAATCGCTAATACCGATACACCAACATCAGCAAATATTGCAAGCCACATACCAGCAAGACCAAATCCAGCCATAACTAATACCAATAATTTAATACCAATCGCTCCAACAATATTTTGTTGTACAATTTTCATTGTTTTCTTTGAGCGGTTGATAGCTAATGGAATTTTATTTAAGTTATCATCCATAATCACAACATCTGCAGCTTCAATTGCTGCATCACTACCAACTCCACCCATCGCAAATCCTAGATCTGCTAACGCAAGTACTGGAGCATCATTAATTCCATCTCCTGCAAATCCTAGCTTACCATTAGGCAATAGTTTTTCAACAACTTCTACTTTTTGATTTGGTAAACATTCACTATAAACTGAATCAATACCAACTTCTTTTGCAATGTGCTCCGCAACAACTTTTCTATCACCACTTAACATTACACTAGAAATACCTGTTGCTTTAAGTGATTGAATCGCTTGTTTAGAATCTTTTTTGAGTCGATCTTCAATAATAATTGTACCAACATATTCATTATTTTTTGCCACTAACACCAATGTGCCTAATTCATCTACCCTAGGATAATCAACATTAAATTGATTCATTAATTTCTCATTGCCAACTAATATTACATCACCATCAAGTTTTACCGAGATACCATGTCCAGCAATTTCTTCCACATCCATTATTCTTGTTCCATCTATTTCTTTACCATAAGCTTCAAGAATTGATGTCGCAATAGGATGAGTAGAATTGTTTTCTGCATATGCTGCATATTCTAATGCATTTTCATTCCCTAGTATTTTACTAACCCCAAATTTACCCTCGGTTATTGTTCCTGTCTTGTCAAAAACCATTTGTTTTAATACTGATAAGTTCTCAATTACCGTGCTACCTTTTACTAATATTCCATTTTTACTTAATCCACCAATACCAGCAAAGAAACCTAGTGGTATGCTTATTACCAATGCACATGGACATGAAATTACTAAGAATGCACAAGCACGTTCAATTGAATCATAATACGTAATCCCTGGCATAAATACTGGAAGAAACGCCGCAATTGCAACCGCTAATAGCACCACAATTGGTGTATATACTTTTGAAAATTTAGTGATAAAATTTTCTGATTTTGTTTTTCTACTACTCGTATTTTCAACAAGCTCTAAAATTTTACTTACAGTACTTTCACCATATGGTTTTGTTACTTGTATTTCTAATAGTCCTCTTTGATTAACACTACCACTTAATACTTCATCACCCTCTTGAACATCTCGTTCTAAGCTTTCACCCGTTAAACTGGATGTATCTAAACTACTCATTCCCTTTTTAATAACACCATCTAATGGAATTCGCTCCCCTGGTTTAACAACCACAACATCGTTAACCATTACCTCCTCTGGCGATAAATCAACTGTTTCAATCCCTCTTAATACGTGAGCTACATCTGGTCTAATATCCATTAAATCTGCAATTGATTTGCGACTAGAGTATACTGCTTTTTCTTGGAAGTATTCACCCACTTGGTAAAACAACATAACCGCTACTGCTTCTTTATAATCCTGTAACATAATCGCTACTATAGTCGCTAGTGCCATTAAGAAGTTTTCATCAAACCATTGACCTTTTAATATATTTCTCACTGCGTTATAAACAACATCGTAACCTAAAATTACATAGGCAATTAACATTAACACTACCCCTAGAATACTTGTATCAATTATAATTAATCCAATTGCAAAAATTATTGCGCCAACTACTATTCTATATAATGCTTTTTTAAAGTCATGTTCTTTTTCTACTGATTGATTTGTTGTCTTAATATGTTCAACAATTACATCTGGTTCCATTTCTTTTACTATATTAATAATAGAGTTCTCTATTTCAACCTGTTTGTTTTTTTGACAACTGTATGTACAAGTAGTACTCATAAAATCTACTGTTACTTTTTCTACTCCATCTACCTTAGATATTGCTTCCTCTATCTCAGCTGCACAATGTGCACAATCTAAGCCTTTAAAAAACAATGAATATTCACTGCCTTTTTTATTCACCACAACATCTGGTTCTTTTTCATTAATTATTCTAATGATTTCTTTTTCTATATTAGCATGACTACCTTTTTGACAACGGTATGTACAAGTTGTGCTCATGAAGTCTACTGTTACCTTTTCTACTCCATCTACCTTAGATATTGCTTCCTCTATCTCAGCTGCACAATGTGCACAATCTAAGCCATTAAGAATTAATGCATACTCAACACCAGTTTCTGTTACATCTACATCTGGTTCCATTTCTTTTACTATCTTTTTGATTTCATTTTTTATACTATCTATATTCATATTATCTTTTGGATAAAACGTTAATTTTTTAGACATAAAATCAACATGAGCTTTTTCAACGGAATTCATACCACTTATTTTGTTTTCTATTTCGGAAGCACAATGTGCGCAATCCAAACCATTTAACACCAATTCAATCTTCATAGTTTCACCTCATACATATGAACATATGTTCATATGTAGTATATATTGTTTGCCTATAAGTGTCAACCATATTTCTTAAAAACATAAAAAAACCTAGTTTGTTATTTTCACATTCTAGGTTATTAATAAATCAGTATATTATTACTTATTTAGTTC
>NZ_JAVWFO010000017.1:0-32487 GCF_036641015.1 Anaerorhabdus sp.
TGATTAGCCAAGCACAAGAAAGTCGCGGTGTTATAATATTTACTGATCCTGATTACCCAGGAGACATGATAAGAAAAAATATTAATGATTCGATTAAGAATTGTAAGAATGCTTTCATTGAAAAAGAGAAATCTAAAACTTCAAAAAAAGTAGGGGTAGAACACGCTAATAAACAGGACTTAGAAGAAGCATTATTGAACTGTGTTACTTTTGAAGACTATCATCAATCTGATTTAACTATGCAAGATTTCTTTGACTTAAAGTTGAATGGTAATGAAGAGAGCTCAGCATTAAGAAAGATAATTGGAAAAGAACTAAAGATTGGTGAATCTAATGCGAAAACATTATTAAAAAGATGTCAAATGATTGGAATAACAAGAAAAGATTTAATGACACTAATAGAGAAAAATAAAAAATAAATTTATGCCAAGAAGAGATAGAAATATTTCTTCTTTTTATGTGTTTAATTGTCATGTGAACATTGTATATTTTGCCTTAATAAGCTATGATTGTACTACAAAGTAGGATGTTAAAAATGAATAAACCAATTGCCACAGTAGCACGTACAAATGAGATACTTAAAAAATTTGACCTCTATGCCAAAAAAGGATATGGTCAGAATTTTATTGTAGAACCTGGAATAGTAAGGAAGATAGCTGAAAATTCTAAAGGGAGTGATCAATGTGTTATTGAAATTGGTCCAGGTATTGGGGCTTTAACTGAGCAATTAAGTCTTATAGCTAAACACGTTATTGCTTTTGAAATTGATGATCGTTTAATTGACGTATTAGCATATTCATTAGCTGATTATAATAATATAGAAATTATACATAAAGATTTTCTTGAATGTAATTTTAATGAAGTTGTAGATGAACTAAAGAAGCAGTATGAAAAAGTAGTTGTCTGTGCTAATTTGCCTTACTACATTACAACACCAATTCTGTTTAAGATATTTGAAAGTAAAGCTGATATTGATTGCATAACGGTTATGGTACAGAAAGAGGTAGCAGATCGGTTTTGTGCAATTAAATCTACTAAAGACTATAATGCACTAAGCGTAATTACGCAGTACTTATATAATGTAAAAACAATAATGAAAATACCACGTACTATATTCAATCCAAAACCTAATATAGATTCGGCAGTTGTTCAATTCACAAAATATACAAATGAGTATGAAGTTGAGAATGAATCTGAGTTCTTTGATTTTGTGAAAGGGTGTTTTAAGCAAAGAAGAAAAACACTTTATAACAATTTAAAAGAATTAGGTAAAGATGGAGAATTTGTAAAAGAGTGTATCTTAGCGTGTCAGTTAAATGAAAGTATACGTGCTGAGGCATGTGACTTAAAAGATTTTGTTAGACTATATAATTATTGGAGAAGCTTATGAGAGAAAGAGCGTACGCAAAAATTAATCTGTGTTTAGATGTAGTAAGAAAAAGAGATGATGGCTATCATGAATTAAATATGGTTATGGTACCAATAGACTTCTATGATGTTTTAGATATGGAAATAGCGGATGAAATGTCATTAGAGAGTAATGCGAGTTATTTACCAATGACAGATAAAAACTCTATCATTAAGGCTATTAATGTTTTACGTGAAGAGTATGGGTTTAGTGAGAATTTTAAAATCGTACTTAAGAAGCATATACCGACTCAAGGTGGATTAGCTGGGGGTAGTGCAGATGCGGCAGCAGCAATACGTTTAATTAAACGTTTATTAAATCTAAATATGAGTCATAGCAAAATGATTGAATTAGCAAAGAAAGTTGGAGCAGATGTACCATTTTGTTGCGTAAATAAACCAGCTCTAGTTTCGGGCATTGGTGAGCATTTAGAACCATTTGAATTTGAAAGCGACTTTTATTTGTTACTAGTTAAACCGTTTAGAGGGGTATCAACTAAATTAGCATTTGAGAAGTTAGATTTTGAAACAGCAGAACATCCTGATTGTTTAAAAATGATGTCTTCACTGATAAATAAGGATTATGATGGGGTGCTTACCTCTTTAGGAAATACACTTGAACAACCAGCATTTAAGTTAGTGCCATCGATTGAGAAAATCAAACAATCTTGTATTGATTTGGGTATGGATGGAGCACTAATGTCAGGGAGTGGATCAACAGTTTTTGCTTTGACAAAAAATGAACAACTACTTTACGAGGTAGCTTCAGAAATGAAAGCAAACTCAAATTTCGTTCGTATTACCAAAATACTTTGTAAAAAATAACAAAAGTTTACCAAACATCGGTAAAAAAGTACATTTATACTTTTTTTATAAGGGTATTTTGAGTAGAATATAGGGGTGGAGGTGCGCGCATGAAACAAGCAATTATTATGGCAGCTGGTAAAGGCACAAGAATGCAATCAGAATTACCTAAAGTAATGCATTCAGTTTGTCAAAAAACCATGGTTGAACATTTAATCGAACAATCTAAAAAAGCTGGAGCTACTCGGGTAGTGACAGTTGTTGGATATGGTCATGAAATTATCGAAGAAGCAATGAAAGATAAAACGGAATTTGCGCTTCAAGAACCACAACTAGGAACTGGGCATGCAGTAATGCAAGCTAAACAGTGTGAAAATGAAACTGGTGAGACATTAGTCATTAATGGTGATTGTCCTTGTTTAACAAGTGAGACATTAAAATCATTAACTGATGAATTAAAAGATGGAGTCTCAATGGTTATCTTAACAGCAATTCTAGATGATCCATCAGCATATGGACGAGTAATTCGTGATGAGAATGGATATGTAACAAAGATAGTAGAATTTAAGGATTGCAATGAAGAAGAAAAGAAAGTAAAGGAAATCAATACAGGTATCTATGCATTTGATAACAAAACTCTATTCTCTAATCTTCAAGAAATTCAAAATAAAAATGCTCAAAGTGAATACTATATTACAGATTTAGTTGAAATTCTAAACAACAAAGGTATAAAGGTTAATGCTTTGGTTGCTAAGGATAATGATGAGGTAGCTGGTGTTAATGATAAAGTAGAATTAGCAAAAGCAAATCGTACTATGCAAAAACGTATTAATACAGAATGGATGAAAAATGGTGTTACCTTAATTAATCCTGATGCGACATATATTGGAGCAGATGTAGAATTAGCTCCTGAAGTAACTCTTTATCCTAATGTGTACTTAGAAGGACATACATCGATTGGAAAAGGAACTACAATTCTTCCTAATAGTTTCTTAGTAAATGCTAAGGTTGGCGAAAATTGTACAATTGATAGTTCTAGAATTAGTGATAGTGAAGTAAAAGATCTATGTACAATTGGACCATTTGCACACTTACGTATGCATACAGTTGTAGATAGTAAGAATAGAATTGGAAACTTTGTAGAATTTAAAAATACTACATTTGGATATGATAGTCGTTGTGCTCATCTAACATATCTTGGTGATAGTGAGGTAGGAAGTAAAGTTAATATTGGATGTGGTGTTGTAACTGTCAATTATGATGGTAAAAATAAATTTAAAACTATTATAAAAGATGGTGCGTTTATAGGAAGTAATGTTAATTTGATTGCTCCTGTAACGGTAGGTGAGAATGCGGTAGTTGCTGCAGGATCAACTGCAACAAAAGATGTTCATGATGGTGATATGGCAATTGCTAGATGCCGTCAAGAAAATAAACCTGGTTATGGAACCAAATATAAAAATAAATAAAGAGGGTGGAGAAAAAAATGAATGAAACAATTGTATTTGCATTAACATCAAGCGTTGAGTTAGCTAATGAAATCGTTGATCATCTAAGTTTACCATTAGGTAAAATTAGTGTGAAGCATTTCCAAGATGGAGAAATTTTAGTTGAACCAGATGAAACTGTACGTGGTCGTTCGGTGTATATCGTTCAATCTACTTGTGCTCCTGTCACTGAACGTTTAATGGAAGTATTAATTTGTATTGATGCATGTAAACGTGCTAGTGCTGGAGAAATTAACGTTGTAATGCCATATTATGGATATGCACGTCAAGACCGTAAGGCAAGAGCTCGTCAACCTATTACTGCTAAGTTAGTAGCAGATTTATTACAAACTGCAGGAGCAGATCGTTTAATCACAATCGATCTTCATGCTTCTCAAATTCAAGGTTTCTTCAATGTACCTATTGATGATTTAACTGCAGTTCCAATGATTGGACAATATTTCAAATCAAAAGGACTTGATGATGTAGTAGTAGTATCACCAGATCATGGTGGAACAACTCGTGCAAGAAAATTAGCAGATGCTTTAGAAGCTCCACTTGCTATTGTTGATAAACGTAGACCAAAACCAAATGTTGCAGAAGCAATGAATGTTATAGGTGAGGTTGATGGTAAGACAGCAATTATTATTGATGACATTGTTGATACAGCAGGAAGCTTAATTGCTAGCGTTAATATATTAGTTGCTAAAGGTGCTAAAGAAGTTTATTGTGCATGTACTCATGGTGTATTATCAGGACCAGCAATTGAACGTATTGAAAACTCACCGATTCGTGAAATGGTTATTACAAATACAATACCACTAAATGATGAACAAAAAGCAGGATCAAATAAGATTACATCATTATCAGTAGGATATATGATTTCAAAAACAATTGAAGCAATTGAAACACATTCACCCGTTTCAGATGTATATAATTTATTCAATATTAAGAACGACTAAGCCTAGAAATAGGCTTTTTCTTTTGTGTAAATTAAAAATAGATATAAAAACCAAAGTAGGAAATAAAATATGATAACTACACAGATTAAAGTATTAAGAGGTGTGAGTTTTGTTACTAATCAGAAAAATAAACAAAGATGAAGTAGGTACGTTATACGATATTCCTTTGTGAGAATCTCAGACTGAATATGAAATGCATGGTGTATATCTCTCATTACTGAAACAAAAAAAGCGGTTGCTACACCATCTTATATTTGGAAAAACCTTACTTAATAATGATGAAATAATTGGATCATAACATATCTAATGGATATTTATTTATCTTTAGGGAATCTTTAGAAATAGTCATGCTATTTCTTTATTTTTGGCTTGTAATATGTAATCAAATGAGGTGAGTACTATGCAAGACAAAGTCATTAAAACATTAAAAATAGTATCAATTATAGGTGCGGCATTTTTCTTAATAGTTATGGGATTTGCTTTATATACATTTTTTACTAGTATTGCATCAAACCCTGAACATTTTAAAACTTGGTTAGACCAGTTTGGAGTATTTGGGAAAGTAGCGCTAGTTATTATGATGGGACTACAAGTACTTGTTGCATTTCTACCAGGAGAAATAATTGAACTTGGAGCTGGAGTTGCCTATGGAACGATTGAGGGTATGGTTCTTTGCTTAATAGGTGCTGCTATTGGAAGTTATATCATTCTTTGGCTAGTTAGAAGATATGGAACAAAGATTGTGGAACATTTCATGTCAAAGGAAAAGATAAATGAATTATCGTTTCTTAAAGATGAGAGCAAATTAAATAGGTTAGTATTTATCATATTCTTTATTCCAGGGACACCCAAAGATTTTATTACTTATTTTGCAGGGCTTACATCTGTTAAGATATGGAAGTTTATAGGTCTTACAACAATTGCAAGAATTCCATCAGTTGTCTCATCTACGGTTGCCGGGGATTATCTAATGCAACAAGAATTTTGGATGGTGGCTGCCATATATGGAGTTACAGCAGTTGTAAGTATTATTGGTATTCTTATATATAATAAAATTTTGAAAAAATCAAAGGGAGATAAAAGAAATGAAAATAAGTATATTAATTCCAGCATTTAATTGTCAAGATACAATCTATTCATGTATTCGTTCGGTAATAAAACAAACATATCATAATATTGAGATAGTAGTTGTTAATGATGGTTCTACAGATAATACGGGTATGCGTTTAGATCAATATGCAAAACACTATAATAATCAACTAAGAATAATTCATACAAAACATTTAGGTTTATCAGAAACAAGAAATAGATTATTATATGAATCTAGTGGAGACTATGTATTCTTTATTGATGCAGATGATTGGATTAGTCCTGAAACAATAGAAACTATGGTAAAAGTAGTTAACAAAACAAAAGCAGATGTCGTGGTATGTGGAAATGATATGCAAGGAGTATTTGGAATTAAGAATTGTGTAGTTTCACAAAGTTGTCCAAATCGCAGAGAAGTATTAAAATATCTATTAAGAGATCGTAGTTTAAGAAACTATGCTTGGGGTAAATTAATAAAGCGTGAACTATGGAATAATATTGAATTTCCAGTAGGAAAAGTATTTGAGGATATCGCAACAATTCACAAAGTATTAATTAAGAGTAATAAAACTGTTTTAATTCCATCGATATTTTACCATTACAACATACATTCGAAAGATAGTATCACATATGGTTTAAAACCAGAGATATTATCTGATATGATGGAAGCGTGTGCAATTCAAGCAAGCAATATATTGGAGTTTGATCCTACACTAGAATATGAAGTTAAGAAAATGTTGTTTAGAAACAAAATGATTGCATTGTTTAGTTTGTTTAGAACATTGGATTTTGATGGTAAATTAATTAAAAAAATTTACAGATATCAACCTAGTGTATTTGTGAATAAGATTAAAATGAATTAAGATAGAAATCTAAAGGGGATAAACATGAGTAATCAGACAATACTTGTAGTAGAAGACGATATAGAAATTGGAAATGCAATTGAAATATATCTAAAAAACCAAAATTATGAAGTACTTCGTGCATACAATGGCAAAGAAGGATTAGATGTAATTTGTAAGAATGAAATACATCTTGCTATTGTAGATATGATGATGCCAGAAATGGATGGTTTAACAATGATTATGAAACTGAGGGAATCTTATGATTTTCCAGTTTTGATTTTGTCTGCTAAATCAGAAGATTTAGATAAAATTACAGGATTAAATATGGGGGCTGATGATTACGTAACTAAGCCATTTAAACCAATGGAACTGTTAGCACGTGTAAATTCACAATTAAGAAGATATAATCGTTTTTTAAGTAAAGTAAATGAGCAAGAAATATCTAGTAGTTATGTAGTAGGTGGATTAGAAGTAAATGAAGAAACAAAAGAAGTTAAAGTTGATGGTGAACTTGTTAAATGTACACCAATTGAATTTAAAATATTATTACTTCTAATTAAAAATCCGGGAAGAGTACATAGTTTGGAAAGTATCTATGAACAAGTATGGAATGAAGAAGCTATCGCAACAGATACAGTTATGGTTCATATACGAAATATAAGAGAAAAAATAGAAATTGATTCTAAGAATCCAAGATATCTAAAAGTTGTTTGGGGAGTTGGATACAAAATAGAGAAGGAGTAATCTATGATTAAAATAGAAAAAATCTGGAAACAAATATTTCTGGTTGTATTATCAGTTTCATTGTTTCTAGTTCTTGTTGTAGTTGGTGTAGGAACATATAAGAAGAATTTAACGGAAAAAGATTACCAAGAAGTATTTAGACAGAATACTCATATTGAGTCAGTTTTAAAAGATATCACACTTAAACTATATTCTGAAAATGAAATGTATAAGACAGGTAATGTTGATTATGTTGAAATTTTTGTAAATGAGAATAGCTTAATTACAACAGAAATTAAAGATAAATTAGAAGTTTATCTTAGAAGAAATTATATTGATTACTTAACTGATGTTTATAATATAGATGCTGTTTTTATCGATAATATAACATCTAAACAGATTTATTATAATAAGGGATCAATACTAGCCCATAATTTAAAAGATGTGAATAAGGACGAAATGCGGTTTTGGTACCGTGTAGATTATGATTCAAAAGGTAATCAAAAGATTACAAGCTTAGATTCAAAACTTGTCTATGATAATAATCCTTTAACTAGAGTTGCGATGGATTTGAAATATGCAATGAATAGCTCAGAGTCAGAACTTTATGGTGTTGCTAAATCTTCGGATATTCAAGAAACGATGTTGACCGAATCGTTACGAGAATCAATGATTAGTGTTCCTGAAATAAAGGACTGTACAATTATTTTTGGTATTCCAGATACTATGGTAGGTTTTGATTCAATTACAAGTATTATTGATACGTATAGTGGTGGGATGCCGTATTATCAAATTGAAAGCCTCTTTTTACTTACAATGTTTATACTTTTAGGTTATGCTTTCTTTGTGCCATTTAACAAAATAAGAGAATCACAATACGGGGTATATTTAGATAAATCATGGTGGGAAGTAAGAGCGATACTTGTTTTCTTATTCATTATGATTTCGCTATCACCGATAAGTGAATTATCGGAAATAGCATATAATATTTCTTCATATAGAGGTGAATCAAATTTCTTTGATATAGTAGCTAATTCACTCTTAGCGATGTTTTTGATTACTGTTGGAAGTTTAGGGATTGTAATAAGTGTTTACTGGTTAAAAACATTATTCAAAGATAGCTGGAAAACAACTGTTGCGAAAATAAAAATTAAATCTGTTATTGAACGATGTTTATCCATTTGTAAGAAGTGGATGATAAGTTTAGTTACAATTCAATTATCAAGTGATGCTTATATTAAGCTTGCCGGAATACTTGTAATTAATATTATAATTATTAGTATGATAGTATTAATCTTTGGATATTGGTTTGGTGCAATTTTATATTCGATTATTCTGGCATTTTGCGCAATTTATTTTATGAAAGAAATTCAAAAAAATTATCAAAAACTGTTAGAATGTACACAACGATTATCTAATGGTGATTTGTCTACTGAAATTGATGAGAATCTAGGAGCATTTGAACCATTAAAAAATGAATTAGAAAATATACGTATTGGATTTAAAGTAGCAATTGATGAAGAAACAAAGAGTCAAAAGATGAAAACGGAATTAATATCAAATGTTTCGCATGATTTAAAAACTCCACTTACATCAATGATTTCTTATATTGATTTACTAAAGAAAGAAAAAGACATAAAAAAGAAAAAAGAATATCTTGAAACTGTAGAGAGAAATTCATTGCGATTAAAACATCTTATTGATGATTTATTTGAAGTAAGTAAAGCTAATAGTGGTGACATTAGATTGGAAGTAATGGATGTAGATTTAGTATCATTAGTTAATCAAACATTATTTGAATGTAAGCCACAAATTGATAAAGCTAAAATTAAGTTCAAAACTAATTTCTCAAGTGACAAGATCATTGTTAAATTAGATGCGCATAAAACATTTAGAATCATTGAAAATTTAATTACTAATGCAGCTAAATATTCAGTAGAATCTACTAGAGTTTATATTGAAATAGAGGAAAGTGAATATGATGTGCAATTCTCTATTAAAAATATATCGGCGGAAGAAATTACATTTGATCCAAATGATTTAGTAGAACGATTTGTACGTGGTGATAAATCAAGAAACTCAGAGGGATCAGGATTAGGTCTTGCGATAGCAAAGGGATTCACAGAAGCACAAAATGGTAAGTTTAACATTGATACAGATGGTGACTATTTTAAAGTATTAATAAAATTCACAAAGAGTTAATTAAGAAGTTCATTTAATGAGCTTCTTTTCTTAGAGCATATTAGGTGCATATTAATAATTAGATGTTACTATTTGCTTAGGAGGTTTTTATATGATTAAAATTATAAGTAGTAAAAATATGGGCAAAAGTGAAATGGGTTGGTTACACAGTATTTTTCATTTCTCCTTTGCGGAGTATTATAATCCTAATAATATAAACTTTGGTGCATTAAGAGTAATCAATGATGATATATTTGATGGTCAAAATGGATTCTCTACACATCCACATGAAAATATGGAAATAATTAGTTATGTTGTGGATGGAGTATTGACCCATGAAGATAGTATGGGTAATAAACGAGAACTCAATCGTGGTCAAGTTCAATACATGAGTGCGGGCACAGGTATAAGGCATAGTGAGTATAATCTTACAGATAAGCCATTAAGATTTTTACAAATTTGGATAATACCGGATAAAAAAGGATACAAGCCAAATTATGGTGACTATGCATTTGATTGGAATGAGCGCGTTAATTCATGGTTAACTATTGTTTCAAAAGATGGTCCAATTAAGATACACCAAGATATGACTATTAGCGTTTTATCTCTAGATCAAGGTGAAATAATTAAATATGCCTTAGATGAGAATAGACAAGCATACTTAGTTCAAATTGAAGGTGAGAGCGGTGTTAATGATGAATATATGTTAGAAAAAGATGGTGCAGAAATCACAGAAGAATCGGATATTACTATTCAAGCTAAAAAAACATCGCATTACATATTGTTTGATATGGCAAAGTAGGCAAGAAAATTCTTGCCTTTTCTATTCCCAAATTAAAGATTCAGGAATATAATAATATATGGCTTATGCACCCATCTTCTAATCGGTTAGGAAACATGGTTCTCAACCATGTAACACGGGTTCGAACCCCGTTGGGTGTACCAAAAAGACTATCTTTTACATGAAAGATAGTCTTTTTTTATATGTTTATCAATGTGCTATAATAAAGAAAAGTCTATTTATATTAACTATAGAATCTAATTTTGTTTTGATTACTTTATAATTATTTGTATAAAAAACAATCGAAAAGAGGGTATGCAAAGAAGAATAAATTTGAAGTGCCTGCTAATAAAACCGAAGGAGAGATAACCCTTCACAATTCCAATTACTTCAGAAGTAGGTATATTACCGCACTTATTACTATATTGGAACTATGCATGTTATGTTTTTTCGTCATTCAATATGATATTTTCCCTGTTCAATATAGGGGAATATATTTATTTATGTACATCTTTTTGTTTACTTTTTCATCATTAAGTTTTTTAATTTTACATTTCAATAAAAGCTTAGCAGATAAACCTAAGAGCATAGATATTTTTGTGGTGGTGCTTGCTGAAACATACCTGTTATGGGGAGCTTGTGTAGCTATCTTTGATAATCTCCTATTTAATCAAATTATTGTTTTTGTCACTAACTTAATGTTTTGTTCTGCCGCATTCATACTTAAGCCTAAAACCTTTATAAAGATTATTTTACCTCCGGTTTGTTTGGTATTTGTTGTTTTTCCATTTGTTCAACAATCTATATCTCTCTTAATTGGAAACTATGTTAATTTAATAATTCTTATTGTTTCTGCAATTCTTAATAATTATCTACAATATTCTCTATTTAAAGAGCAAGATGCACAAAAAGAAAAATTAAAAAAACTATCTGAATACGATGAACTTTCAAATCTACATAACAGACGTTCTCTGAATAAATTTATTAGTGAATATAATTTAAGTTCAATTAAAACAAACATTGGTGTCGTAATGGTGGATATCGATTATTTTAAGAAATATAATGATTTTTATGGACATATTGCGGGAGACATGGTTATACGAAAAATTAGTGAAATAACAAATAATTTTGCGTGTGAACATAATGGATTTGCGGCACGATACGGAGGCGAAGAGTTCATTATAATTTTTGAGAATATTACCCTTGAATTGATATCTTTAATAGCGGAAAGAATTGTCGAAGAAGTAAGGGCTGAAAACATTCCACACAGTTCCTCTTTATGTGGCGATAGGATTACAGTAAGCGTTGGTGTTGGCTACACATCCTTACCATCTAGTAACCCATGGGACTTAATTAAATATGCTGATGAGGCTTTGTTTAAAGCAAAAAATAATGGTAGAAACCAGATTAGTGAAATCCATATATAATTTCATTAACGGCATGCGGATAAATATTTATATTCAATCAAGGAATTGTAATCCTCTTTTTGGTGTCAGTGTAATACCTTGTAATTAGGATTTAGTGTTCCCTTGATGGTTCATCTCTTGAGCTCGTATTTATTTGTTGGTATACTGAATTCAAAGAAAAGCGGAAGAGATGGATCTATTTCGTAGCAATGATTATTTACATAATGGGAGGTAGTGGAATGAGAAAATGTGTTAGATGTCAAACTGAAATGATTGAAAATTTTGATATCAAGGTACAAGGTGCAGGATATGGTGTAACAATCGCAGACAGTGAGAAAGTTTTTGCTGATAGAATTGGAAAACCTAAAGTTGCTATTTGTCCGCAATGTGGAGAAATTTCATTTTATATTGAAAACCCAGAAAAATTAAATAAGTAAGCTTAAATCATTTAAAAAAAGTAACATCACAAGTCAATGCAAAGAAGAAAATCAATCAATTGATTGATTTTTTTAGTTACAAATATTTTAAATAATCAAACTTTTAAACGTTTTAAGAAAACGATTTCTAAAAATAACTAAGAATGTAGTAAATTGATAGTTAATAACGTAAAAAGAAAATAAATATAAGCGCTTTCAAAAAAACACTTGCTTTTTATTTTGGATGAATGTATAGTAAAAGTACAGGAAAGGAAAACGTTTTCTTAATTGAAAACATATTCAGGGAAAGAAAATGAAGAAATTAGTATCACTATTACTAGCTGCTCTAATGGTAACTTCACTTGTGGCATGTTCAAGCAAGCCAGCTGAAGGTGGAGAAACAGGAGGTACAACTGGTGGAGAAACTATTACATTAAAAGTATGGGGTTCTCAAGAAGACCAAGACATGTTAAAAGGAATGATTGAAGAGTTTAAAACTGCTAATGCAGATAAAACTTGGGATATCAGCTTAGGAGTTGTTGGAGAACCTGACGCTCGTCAAAAATATTTAGAAGATCCTGCGGCAGCTGCAGACGTATTTGCATTTGCTAACGACCAATTAACAGATTTAGTTAATGCAGGTGCATTATATAAAGTTACACGTAACACAGAAAATTTTAAAGATATTTACTCAGCAGGTACAATTGACGCAGCATCTATTGATGGTCAATTATATGCATATCCAATGACTGCAGATAACGGTTACTTTATGTATTATGATTCAACAGTATTCTCTCCAGAGGATGTACAATCTTTAGATACAATGCTTGCTAAAGCTGATGAAGCTGGTAAGAAAGTGTTTATGGATGTTTCAAATGGTTGGTATATTGCATCATTCTTTATTGGTAACGGTGGAACATTAACTGTTGGTGAAGATGGTAAACAAATTAGTGATTACAATAATGAAAAAGGTTTAGAAGCAGGAGAAGCAATTAAAAACTTCACAGCTCATCCAGCATTCCTTACTGGAGATGATTCAGTATTAGTTGCAGGTTTAGGTGATGGTTCAATCGCAGCAGGCGTTTCTGGAACATGGAATGCTGAAGCAGTTCAAGAAGCATTAGGTGAAGGATATGCAGCAACAAAACTTCCAGCATATACAACAGCAAATGGTGAAGTACAAATGGGCTCATTTGCAGGATATAAATTCTTAGGTGTAAACTCTCAAACTAAATATCCAGCAGAAGCAATGGACTTAGCTGCTTGGTTAACAAATGAAGAAAACCAAATCAAACGTTTTGAATTAAGAAAGATGGGACCTGCTAATATTAATGCAGCAGCATCTGAAGCAGTTAAAGCTGACGTAGCTTTAGCAGCTCTTGCAGAACAATCAAATTATGCAATTTCTCAAAAAGAAGTATTAGGTGCATTCTGGAATCCAGCTGAAGCATTTGGTACTGCTATGGAATCTAAAGACTACAGCAAATCAGTTCAACAAATGCTTGATGATATGGTAGCTCAAATTCAAGAATAATAAGTATTTGATAACGTTTAAGGGCAAAGCTGTATAGTTTTGCCCTTTACTTTTAAAGGGGTATAATAATGAAAAAATTTACGAACGGGCTCCTCAAATTAATTAAAGGAATAGGAAATGGTGTAAAATCATTTTTTACTAATTTTATACAGGGTGATTGGATTACAAAAACATCTTACTTGATCATGGGATTTGGAATGCTGGCAAGAAAGCAAATAGTAAAAGGATGTATCTTTTTAGGATTCCAAATTTCTTATATTATTTTTATGCTAGCATCTGGTGGATATTATTTATCAATGTTACCAACATTAGGTAAAAATGTTCAAGGTGAAGTATGGAATGAAACATTACAAATCTATCAAATATCAAAAGGTGACAACTCAATGTTGCTTTTACTTTTTGGTGTTAGTGCTGTTTTAGTTACATTAGGAATATTTATTCTTTATGTATGGAATACTAGAATTGCTTATAGAAATCAAATTGAATTGGAAAAAGGAAATAAGCTCAATAATTTTAAACAAGATTGGAAAGAATTGTGGGATCAAAAATATCATTTCACAATTTTAGCTATTCCATGTGCATTAACATTCTTGTTTACAGTAGTCCCATTAATATTCATGATTTTAATGGCATTTACAAACTATAATAAAAATCATCAACCTCCTGGCAATTTGTTTACTTGGATTGGAATACAAAACTTTAAAGATGTATTGTATCAAAATCCAATGTGGTCAAACACATTTGCAAAACTATTTGTTTGGACAATAATTTGGGCAATATTTGCAACATTCCTTAATTATATCTTTGGGATGTTACTTGCAATTCTTATTAATAAAAAAGGTATTAAACTGAAAAAAATGTGGCGAACTATCTTTGTAATTACAATAGCAGTTCCACAATTTGTTAGTTTGATGCTAATGTCAAAACTATTGCATGATCAAGGTGCATTAAATAATTTACTTATTAATTTTAAATTAATAAAATCGGCCATACCGTTTTTGACAGATGCAACACTTGCAAAAATTACAGTAATTGTAATTAATCTGTGGGTAGGGGTTCCATATTCTATGTTAATTACAAGTGGTATCTTAATGAATATTCCACAAGACTTATATGAAGCTAGTAAAATTGATGGGGCGGGTCCAGTAAAACAATTTACGGCAATAACGTTACCGTACATGTTGCATGTTACGACACCGTATCTAATTACACAATTTATGGCTAATATTAATAACTTCAATGTAATTTATTTATTAACAGGAGGGGATCCAAAGTCTCTTAACTTATATCAAGCAGGTGAAACTGATTTATTAGTAACGTGGTTATATAAATTAACTGTTAATGAACAAAACTTTGCGTTGGCAAGTACAATTGGGATAATTATCTTTGTTGTATTAGCGTTTGTATCATTACTAACTTATAACAATACAAAAGCAGTGAAAGGAGAGAATGATTTCCAATGATGAAGATGGATAAGAAAAATAAAATTACTAATGGCGCAACATATACTGTTCTATCAATATTGGGTATAATTTGGCTGTTTCCAATAGCTTGGTTAATCATGCAATCTTTTCGTGGAGAACCAGGAGCTTTTACAAAGTATTTAATTCCAAAAATTTGGACATTAGATAACTATACAAAATTATTTACTGAAACAGGATTATTTAATTTTCCAAGATGGTTTATTAATACAGCAATTGTAGCGGTAATTAGTTGTATTATTAGTACTATTCTTGTATTGCTTACTAGTTATGCATTCTCTAGATTGCGTTTTAAGGCTCGTAAACCAATGATGAATGTAATACTAGTTCTAGGCATGTTCCCAGGATTCATGTCAATGGTAGCTATCTATCATATCTTAAAAGCTATTGGATTAACTCAAAGTTTAGCTAGTTTAGTATTAGTGTATTCTGGTGGTGCAGCGATGGGTTATTATATTGCAAAAGGTTTCTTTGATACAGTTCCGCGGGCAATTGATGAAGCGGCAATTATTGATGGTGCTACTAAAAATCAAGTGTTTTGGCATATTATTCTTCCAATGAGTAAACCAGTAGTTGTTTATACTATTCTTACTTCATTCATAGCACCATGGGTAGATTTTATATTTGTTTCAGTTATTATGAAAGATAACTATAATAATTATACGGTTGCACTGGGATTGTTCCAAATGCTTACTCGTGAAAACATACAACAATACTTTACACAGTTCTGCGCAGGAGCAGTTTTAATTGCAATCCCTATTACGTTGTTGTTTATCAAAATGCAAAAGTACTATGTAAGTGGTATTACAGCAGGAGGAGCAAAAGGGTAATGAAGAAAATCATCTGTATCACGATGATGCTTCTTTATTTAACTGGTTGTACAAACAATAAAATGAATGCAATAGATAATCAAAACAGTTCGATTTATTATGAGATTTTTGTTGGGTCATTTTGTGATAGTGATAATGATGGAATTGGAGATATCCAAGGGATTATTTCAAAACTAGATTATCTTGAAAGCTTGGGGGTTAAAGGTATATGGCTAACTCCTATTCATCCAAGTGAAAGTTATCATAAATATGATGTATTAAACTATATGGAAATTGATTCAACATTTGGCACAATAGCAGATTTTGAACAGCTTGTTTCTGAAATGAAAATTCGAAACATGGATTTGATTATGGATTTAGTAATAAACCATACATCTAGCAATCATCCGTGGTTTGTAGAAGCAAAAAAGAATATATTAAATAATGCATGTGATTGTGAAAATGATAAGTGCGATTATTATAATTTTTATGATAGTAAAAAAAGTAATAGTACAAAATTATCAAATAATATTTATTACGAATCAGTGTTTAGTGACAAGATGCCAGATCTAAATCTCGATAACCAAGAAGTAAGGCAAGAAATAAAAGATATTGTATCATTTTGGTTATCTAAAGGAATTCAAGGATTTAGACTAGATGCACCATTACATTATTATGGTGATGTAGAAAAAAATAATGAATTCTTATCTTGGCTTAACACAACAGTAAAAGAAATCAAAGGTGATGCTTTTATTGTTGGAGAAGTATGGAGTGATCAAAAAACTATTGAGTCACATTATGAAAGTGAGATTGACAGTTTCTTTAACTTTCCAGCTTCATTTACTGATGGAAAAATAGTAACTAACATACGTAGTAAAAATGGATCAGCATTAGCTAAATATTTTGAAAAGTACAATGCAAGTATAAAATCAATAAATGAAAATGCAGTGGATAGTGTATTCTTGTCAAATCACGACCAAGCGAGAAGCGCAGGGTTCTTTAGTGCGAACCAAGAACAGTCAAAACTTATGGTATCGACATTTCTATTATCACCAGGAAATGTATTTATATATTATGGTGAAGAAATTGGGATGTTAGGTAGTGGTGTTGATCCAAATAAAAGATTACCCATGCAATGGGATTTAAAAGATCCAAAAGGAATGACAAACAATCCAATTGGTGCAGATTATAAAGATAGTGTAGATACAGATGTTAATCGACAAAACAATGATCCAGATTCTCTTTTAAATCATTATCGAAAAGTAGCTAAAGTTAGAAATAAATATAAAGCAATATCAAATGGCTCGTCTGTGTTTGTGGATTTTGATAATTCTTCTATTTATGCAATGAAACATACTCTTAATGATGAAAGTATTTTAGTAATTCATAACTTTAGTGATGAAAAACAAGAAATAATTCTTGAAGAAAAAATAAAAGAAGTTAATATTATAGATATTAATTTAAAAAGCACAGTAAAAAATGAACAAATAAGTATACAACCTTATTCGTCAATTGTGATTAGTATAGAAAGGTAAATTATGAGAAAAGCTGGAATATTAATGCCGGTAGCTTCACTTCCTTCATCATATGGAATAGGTGATTTTGGACCAAGTAGTTATCAATTCATCCAACTTATTAAAGAAACAGGTTTTAAGATTTGGCAAATCTTACCACTTAACCCGTTAGGATATGGTAATTCACCATACCAACCATATTCATCAAAAGCAATGGATGAATGTTATATTAGCTTAGATTTATTAAAAGATGAGGGATTACTTAAAAAAGTAAAACCATTTAACGCTAAAGCTAATAAGGTAAACTATGATGAAGTAAGGAAGTATAAGGAAACATATTTAAAAGAAGCATATACCAATTTTAAAGAAACAAATGATTATAAAAAATTCGCAAGTCAACAATGGTTAAAAAATTATGCTGTTTTTCTAACATTAAAGAAAGCAAATGAAATGAAATGTTGGAATGAATGGCCAAGTGAAGTAAAAAATTGGATTAATGATTCAAGCAGCTATGATATCACACCATTTGAAAGCGAAATAAAGTATGAAATGTTTATCCAATATATTCTTTTAAAACAATGGAATAACTTAAGAAAATATGCCAATGAACATGGTATTGAAGTTATGGGTGATATTCCTATTTATGTGGGTATTGATTCTGATGATGTTTGGACATATCAACAAGGTTTCTTATTGGATGAAGACGGTAAACCAACATTTATTGCAGGAGTACCACCAGATTTCTTTAGTGATGAGGGACAACGATGGGGCAATCCAATATATAATTGGGATCAATTAGAAAAAGATGGTTTTCAATTTTGGTTAGATCGCTTAGCGTATTCGGCAAAACTGTTTGATACAATTCGTATTGACCATTTTAGAGCGTTTGATACATATTGGAAGATTCCAGCTTCATGTCCTACAGCTATAGAGGGTGAATGGATAGAAGCACCTGGATATAAATTATTCGATACAATTTATGAAACTTATCCAAAAATCAAAATCGTTGCGGAAGACTTGGGTGATTTAAGACCAGAAGTTTTAATTCTAAGAGATCATTTCAATTTAACCGGAATGAGAATTGTTCAACACTCATTTGATACTGAAAAACCAATGATGGATCGAGATAATTTAGTTGCCTATACAGGTACACATGATAACGAAACGGTGACTGTTTGGTATAAAAATATGAGTCGTAAAGATAAAAATAAAGTAAATAAATATTTTAAGGAACATGGATATTTATTTGCTAATCCTGTAGATAATCTGATTCAATATACATTGGATACAAAAGCAAAATACGCTATTTTACCAATGACTGATTTATTAAGAAAAGATGATCGATCGCGTATTAATTTCCCAGGAACTGTTGGAGATCCAAATTGGCAATGGAAAATGAAAGATTTTGTAGAATATATAAATCGTATTGATGATATCAAAAAAATGTTGATTCATGGTAAACGAATAAAACAATGATCTATAAATATTAACCTCGTTATTAAGATGAAAATCAAAATTCGAGGTTTTTTTGATGAAGAAGTAAAAAAATAAATCTCTTTATAAAACAGAGATTTATTTAAAGTTAATATTATTTTCTATAAACAATTTTGAATGAATTTATTTCTTTAATTTCCATATATCTTTTTCATAATCATTGATTGTTCTGTCAGATGAGAAGTATCCAGCGTATGCAATGTTTACAAGCATTTTTTTATTCCATAATAATGAGTTATCAAAGTCGAGAATCATTGCATCTTTAACTTGAGTATAATCTTTGAAGTCAAGTAAAGTCATGAACCAATCTTTATTTAATAATTCATTATATAAATCAGTTAAACATTTTTTATCGCCAATTGAAATCAACTCATCACTAATAATAAAGTCCAATACATCATGAATGCATTTATCTTGATTATAAAAATCTTTACTTACGTAATCAGCTTTATCATAGTGCGATATAATTTGATCTGATGTTTCACCAAATAAGTAAATGTTTTCCTTACCTACTAAATTAGATATTTCTACATTTGCACCATCTAAAGTACCGATTGTTACAGCGCCATTTAACATGAATTTCATATTGCCTGTTCCACTTGCTTCTTTTGATGCGAGTGATATTTGTTCAGATATATCAGCGGCAGGTATTAACTTTTCTGCATAAGTAACGTTATAATTTTCAACCATAACTACTTTTAAATATGGAGCTACATCAGGATCAGAATTTATTAATTCTTGTAGACACAATAATAAGTGAATAATATTCTTTGCCATTACATAAGCAGGCGCAGCTTTTGCACCAAATATCATTGTAATTGGATGAGTAGGTAATATTCCATTTTTGATTTGTAAATATTTATAGATTACATATAAGGCATTCATTTGTTGACGTTTGTATTCATGCAAACGTTTGATTTGAATACTAAATATAGAATTTGGATTTAATTCGATTCCTTCATTTTTTAATATCGTTTTGCATAATTCATTCTTTGCTTCTTGCTTAATGATACTCAACTGTTTTAAAACTGTTTCATCATCAATATATTGTAGTAACTCTTTTAAGTGATTTGCATCATTTTTCCACTCATTACCGATTAACTTTGTAATAAAGTTTGATAATGCAGGATTAGAATGCATTAGCCATCTTCTAAATGTTATACCATTTGTTTTGTTAGTAAATTTGTTTGGATATATATCATAGAACTCTTTTAGCTCAACATGTTTAAGGATATCAGTATGAATAGCAGCAACGCCATTAATCGAGAATCCATAATGCATATCAATTCTTGCCATATGAACACGGTTTTGATCATCAATAATGCTAACAGTAGGGTTGTTATATGTTTTATTAACACGATTATTTAATTCTTCAATAATCGTGATTAAATGAGGAACTACCTTTTCTAAATATGTTATTGGCCACTTTTCTAAAGCTTCTTGTAAGATAGTGTGATTAGTATATGCACAAGTATTAGAGACTATAGAAATTGCTTCATCCATTGTTAACCCTTCTTTGATTAATAAACGAATTAACTCAGGTATCACAAGAGTAGGGTGGGTATCGTTTATTTGAATAACAATATGATTTGATAATTCATGCAAGTTAATATTGTTTTTCTTACATTCATCAAGAATGTATTGTGCGCCACATGATACCATAAAATATTGTTGATAAATGCGCAATAAATGACCTTTTTCATCACTGTCATCAGGATATAGAAATAATGTTAGATTCTTTTCTATCTCGCTTTTGTCAAAAGTGATGCCATCTTTAACTATAGTTTCATCAAGTGTTTCAATATCAAATAAATGTAATTTATTTTTGCCGCCATTATATCCTAAGATGTTAATATCAAATAAGTGCCCAACACATTTAAATCCACCAAAAGGAACAATATAAGTATTATGAGTATCAATTAGCCAGTTTTCAGTTTGAATCCATGGATTAATATTTTCTTGTTGTTTATGATTTTCAAATACTTGCTTAAATAAACCGTAATGATAATTTAGACCAATACCGTCACCATCAAGTTGTAATGTAGCAATAGAATCAAGAAAACATGCTGCAAGCCTTCCTAAACCACCATTTCCTAAAGAGGGCTCGTTTTCAAATTCTTCGATTTCATTAAGTGAAAAGCCATTGTTTTCCAGTACTTGTTTAACTTCATCATAGATATGTAAGTTAATTAAGTTATTTGACAGCAATTTACCAATTAAAAATTCCGCACTAATATAATAAAGCTTTTTATCACCTTTAATATCAGGTTGTTTATCAGTTTCTTCTTTAACGAGTGTCATTAGTGATAGAAATAATTCTTCCTTTGTTGAGTCTTTAATAGGGTGTTTTAATATATTTTGTAGTTTGTTTTCAATATTCATATTTTTACCTCGCTTTGAAATCATAACATAGGAAAACGTTTTCCACAAGTCTTAGTAAAATAAAAAAACAAGGTAATTTATACCCTGTTTAATTACATAATAACATCGTCATACTTAATTACTTTAACTTCATAATTAAGTAAACGTTGTCTTCCTTTTTCACCTTCTAGTAGGCGTTTAATCTCAAGTACTGCTTGTTTTGAAGTTTCATAGAAATCTTGTTTACATGTAAGCATTTGTTTTCCTACATATCCCATTAAAGTAATGCCATCATAACCACAACATCTTCTAAAGATATTCATATTAATCAAAGCATTTACAGCTCCAATTGCCATCAAGTCAGATGCACATACAACGGCATCGGCATCACTAGCATATCGTTGTGTTAATTCATATGCTTTTTTTTCGCTAAACTCAGCGTATTGAATGTTTAAATCAAATCCAAACTCATTTTGAAGTTTTTGTATTCCTTGGATACGCATGTCGGTAACGTAACCATTTTGCTTGCCGGCTAAGTATAGTACTTTATGGCATGGATCTTTTTCAAGTAATGCTTTAGCAACATCGTATTGTCCTTGAATGTGATCAACGATAACACTAGATGTAATGTCGTTAACAATTGGGGCATCAACAACAGTTACTAAAAATTGACCGCTATTAATAATTTCGTGAATAACAGTATCTTCTTTATTTAAACCATAAACAACAATTGCATTTATACCTTGTGCAATAAAATATCGACTTAATTCTTCTGGTGTATAATCATGAACAGTCTGATTGAATATTGTAACAACATCTAAATTAATCTCTTTAGCTTGTTCAAAAGCACCTTGTAGGTATTGCATATTTATTTCATCCACCGCCTGCTTAAGGTCATTGATATAAATATAAAGAGCAACCTTTTCAGTTTTCTTGCTAGATAGATTACTAGCAGTTAAATTAGGGATATAGTTTAATTCTTTAATCGCTTCAAGAACTTTCTTTTTTGTGGCATCAGAAATAGTTGTATAATTCTTTAATACTTTTGAAACTGTACTAGCAGAAACACCTGCTTTTTTTGCAACATCTATAATTGTGGCTACCATAATATTTACCTCTATGTATAGTTTAGCAAATTAATGATTAACCTACAATGCGAGTATGATAGAATAATACTAGAGGTATACTAATATGAGTAAATATCTTAATGATTTATTACAAGACTATACAAACCAATTTCAATGTAGCTTACGATGTTTAGTTAAACAAGGAGAAGTTCTTTTTGAAGTAGGCAAGTTGACTAATGAAGCTAATCGATGTGAGTTTGAATTTAATCATATGACTTATGTATTAGAATCAGTGGAATTAAGTGAGAAAGATTTAAAGCTTATATCATTGGCATGTATGCAATGTCTTAAGAATGAGATCAAAACCAAGAGTAATGAAGATATATTAGCTATAGCATTGAGACAAGAGTTAACGCATTTAGATCAAAGACAGTTAACAAATGCTTTTAATTGTGAATGGTATGGACTGATGTTAATTGTTGATCCACATAATCGAAATGATGAAATACTAGATCTAGTTAAGCAATTGAGTCAATATTATTTATGTGTGACAAGAGTAGAGAATCAATTGTTAATTCTAATGAACTGGGAAGATATTGAACAAGCTACAATTATTCAACAATCACTTGAAAGCGAATTGTATATATTGTCTAAAGTATATACAAGTAGAAAAATAACGGATTTAAGTGAGATAAGTTCTAGTTATGATAATCTATGTGAAATAAAGCGCTTGGCCACAGTATTCTACCCAAATAAAGTAATTATTAAGGAATCAGATTTAAGTTTGGTATATACAATCAACAAACTAACTAAAGCAGAAACAGAGAAGATATTAGCTGAAACTAATCAAGAAGGTTTAAAATTATTGGATGACTTAGAAAATAAAAAAATGATTCAAGTATTCTTTGATAATAATTTAAATCTAGCAGAAACAGCTCGCCAACTATATATCCATCGTAATACATTAATCTATCGTTTAGATAAATTAACAGAAGTATTAGGGCTAGATATACGAAAATTTGATGATGCTTTTCAATTGTCTTATCTAATGATGCTTATGCAACATGTCAAAAGCACTAAGAAATTAGGATGATTTTTGGTTATTCTACCAATAGATAGTAAATAACTATAATGATAGAATATAAACAACAGTGGAGGTCATTATGGCAAGTTTAAGTTTAAAACACATTTATAAAAAATATGAAAATGGATTTGAAGCAGTAAAAGATTTCAATCTAGAAATCGCAGATAAAGAATTTATTATTTTCGTTGGTCCTTCTGGATGTGGTAAATCTACTACATTACGTATGATTGCAGGATTAGAAGAAATATCGTCTGGTGAATTAAGTATTGATGGTCAATTAATGAATAATGTTGAGCCAAAAGATCGTGATATCGCAATGGTTTTCCAAAACTATGCATTATATCCACATATGACAGTATTTGAAAATATGGCATTTGGTTTAAAATTGCGTAAATTCCCTAAAGAAGAAATCAAAGCAAAAGTTGAAGAGGCTGCAAAAATCTTAGACCTTGAAACTTTATTAGATAGAAAACCAGCTGCATTGTCAGGTGGGCAAAGACAACGTGTTGCTATGGGACGTGCGATTGTCCGAGATCCAAAAGTATTTTTAATGGATGAACCATTAAGTAACTTGGATGCTAAATTACGTGTGCAAATGCGTACAGAAATTTCTAAGCTTCATCAAAAATTAGGTTCAACAATGGTTTATGTTACACATGACCAAACAGAAGCAATGACACTAGGTACTAGAATTGTTGTTATGAAAGATGGAATTGTTCAACAAGTTGATACACCTAAAAACTTATATGATAAACCAGATAACTTATTTGTAGCAGGATTCATTGGGTCACCTCAAATGAACTTCGTAGTATGTGAGGTAATTGAAAAATTTGATGGCGTATACTTGATATTTGATAATAACGCTCTTCACTTAACTGATGAAAAAGCAAAAATATTAAAAGCAAATGGTTATATTGGAAAACGTGTCATGATGGGTATTCGTCCAGAAGACTTACATGATAAAGATTATTCACTAAAAGTATATAAAGATACAATTCGTGCATCTGTTACAGTGTATGAATTAGTAGGAGCTGAAGTATATCTATACTTTGATTGCAATGCTACTCATATGATTGCTCGTGTTAACCCTAACACAAAAGCAAGAATTGGTGATCAAATTGAATTATATCTTGATTCAGATGCAATGCATTTATTTGACATTGAAACTGAACAAGCAATTCGTTAATTATAAAATGAGCTATTACGTATTAGGTGATTGATATCAATCCCTAAAAGTGTAGTGGCTTTTTTTCTTTTAGGAAAGTTCTCCAAAGTTAGCTTTGATATAGCCGTTATTTTTATATAACGCAATGATTCTTTTATTAATGTCATCAGAGAATGCAGAATTTGGTTTCCTATTGCGATTACCATGGATGAAACCTTCTTTACCAAATTCATTGTATTTCTTGATTAATCGATTCACTACTCTTAGGGTACATTTCAGCTTTAAAGCTACTGTCTTTTTATTTCCTTGAGTTTCGACACATTTCTTAATTCACTCATATTTAAGCATTTCATTCATTCTTAAATTTACTCCTTCCTCTATCGGAAGAGGTATCATACACAACATCTAGGATATTATCATTTGCGGAATCCTATTTTGGAATAATGTGCAAAAGAATTGCGATAATTACTGTAATGAACTATAGTAATTAAGCAAGAGGTGATGCCCATGAATATGATAGATATACTTATAATAGGTGTAATTATAATACTGTTAGCAATTACATATATACTAGTTAAAAAGACTAAAAAAGAGGGATGTTCAGGTGCATGCCTTGGATGTGTACAAGAAAAAACATGTCGCATTAAAAACTTCAAAGAAGATTATGATAATGACAATAAGAGTTAGTTCAATTTGAACTAACTCTTAATTTCTATATACTCTTCTAATGCAAAGCTATACAAGTAGGATGTAACTACAGTATTAGGATACAATATTGATAGTGCTAAACGATAGGTCTCTATTTGCGAATGATAACGATGTATTAGTTCTTGTTTAGTAATATTCTTATCAGTTTTAAAGTCAATAAGAATACACTTGGATTCATTAATTGCGATGAAGTCAAAACTACCTTGAATTAATTTGTTATTAGATAGTACACAGAAAGGGTATTCTTTTAGTATAGTCATTGTGCAACATTCTTTGTATAAAGTTGTTTGACTAAATTGAATTAACTTATTAGTATCCTCCAATGAAATATCATTTGATGCAAAATCATCGAATACCCATTCAGTATTTGGTAATTTTTCAATAATTTCATGTATCGTAGTACCATGATTTTGAACTGAAGTTAAATTTAGTTTTGGTATAAAGTAATTTTCAGTTGAACTAGGTGAATAACTTTCGATAAGATAAACAGGTAGTTCGTATTTTTTATTATATACAATTGTTTCTTTTGCTTGCTTTTGAACTATTTCATTATTTAAGTCAGTAACATCATAGATATTAAAATTTGGTTGTGATGATAAAGCGGATAACAATAAAGTAGTCATACCTTTTCGTGCATTAAGTAAAGACAAAGTAATATTTTTTTGATTTATATCTTTCTCTAATTTATCTACAAGGATTAATTTAGTTTCAGCACGAGTAAGTGCAACATAGAGAACACGAATAGCTTCTTCTAAATCTTCTAAGTTGATTTTATGTTCTATGGCAATACGTTGGAATGTTGATCTACGTAAACGATATGGCAATGAAAAGGCATAACAACCAATTCCTAAATCGGGATCTACCAATACATCATCTTTTTTGTCTTGTAATAGATTTTGTGATGTGCTCCAATAAAATACAACTTTATATTGTAAACCTTTAGAGTGGTGTATAGTTATCGCTCTAACAACATCTTCTTCAGGTCCTAGAGCTGTAGCTTCATCGGATTTTTCTTCAATATTCAAATCAATTTGATTGATGAATTTCTTAAGACTATTAGAAGTTAATTGGAAAGTAGATGCTTTTTGAAATAACAAATCAAAATTAGTACGTTGTTGTGAATCTAATTGATCACTTACAAAATTGTTAATTGTTGCAATATAGTTCAACAGTTCACACAATCCTTTTGTTTTCATTATTTCTCTACAAAATTGAATGTCATTAATAAAAGGATGCTGCGTTTGAATTAAACCATTGTAAATAGTTTTATATTTAAGTTTAAGTAGTGCTAATTCATTATCGCTCATTTTATACAAAGGTGATGTACATACTGCAACTAAAGGAATATCTTGTATTTCATCAACACATCGCAACATGCTGATTACAATATGACAACAAATTGATTGATAGAAACCTTCTTTAGCGTCAATACTATAAGGTATGTTGTATTTACTAAATACTTGTTTAAGTAAATTCTTATCAGAATGAGATTTTGCAAGTATTACATAATCACGCCAATGAGTAAATTCTGTTGTCTTTCTCATTTCGATTATTTTCTGTGCGATAAAAACTGCTTTTGCGTGTTTATTATCAAGGTCATTATCCATTTCTTTTACACGTAATCCATAAAATTCAACAGGTGAATCAAATGATTTTTGATTAACAGTGCCTGCTTGAACATGGTCTATATCACGATAAGTATCTTTGCATCCTTCAACATTCATCAAACGGTTAAATAAATCATTTGTAAATGAAACTATCGAATGATTTGAACGATAATTGTACGCCAAATTTATTTGTTTGGTGTTTTGATCATTCATTAATTCTCTCATGATTTCAGGCTTAGCTTTTCTAAAACGATAAATAGATTGTTTAACATCACCAACTCTAAAGACATTATTACCAGAAGAAATTAAACATAGTATTTCATTTTGTAATTCACTTGTGTCTTGAAATTCATCGACAAGTATTTCTTTTAATGAATTTCTATAGATAGTTGCGATACGATTATGGTCTGCACA
Source organism: Anaerorhabdus sp. (assembly GCF_036641015.1). GTDB lineage: Bacteria > Bacillota_I > Bacilli_A > Erysipelotrichales > Erysipelotrichaceae > Anaerorhabdus. Next base: position 27,340 of record NZ_JAVWFO010000017.1, read on the forward strand.
TAGAATTTGATATGCAAATTTCTCCATATCATCAAAACTAATAGCTTTAAGTTCTTTTTTATTATTATCTAATTCTATACTTACTTCATAAGTAAAGTCTAATAGACTAGATGTAAAATCATTCATTGCATTTGAGTCGTTTCTTAGTGTTTCGAAGTCAGGGTATTTATTAATACATTTATTTCGATGGTCTCTATAATTTTCTCTTATGGCAGTATATTCCTTATTTTTACCATAAGGCGCAATAGCTTTAGCAAGAAATCTTCTAAATGCATTAATAAAGATATCGATGTTTTTGTCATTGAGTTTATTTCTTGTGTCATCTAAGAATTCTAAATTCAATAAAATACTGGTTAGTACTTTATCAGGTGCACTACTATCGGATTCAATCACTTTTTTACAATCTAATAAGTATTGATATGCTATTTCTATATCAAGAGTACATGATGAGAAAAAGTAATCTAGCAATGTTGAATCACAATCATTTTGAGTTTGAATAAATGAAGTAGCTTTCTTTGCGTTGTTGTACCATTCTAACTCATTGCTAGATGAACTTGCTTTTTGAGCAATATCAAAAACGGTTTCTCTTAAATTAGTAAAATCCTCAGACCTTGCAGAGAAGTACTGAGACATAAATGAAATTTTATCAAAAGAATTATTGCACCAATTTGTAAGTACTTTATCAAATGCTTTTGTTTTAGCGAATTCAAGTTGTCCTTCTTCAAGTATTCTATTAGCAAAGTTTGGATCTAATCCAATTGCGTCCGCATGTTTCTTAATCAAGTCTAAGCAAAAAGAGTGAATGGTTGATATCTTAGCATCTTGTAAATATACTAATTGTTTAGCAATGTATTCTTTATCGGCATTTTCTTTTAGATACTCTTCATTTAAACGTTTTGATAAACGTTTTTTCATTTCGTTAGCTGCAGCTTCGGTGAAGGTCATTGCGAGGACTTCATTAAGTTCTACGTGATCAATTAAGCAACGTTTAACTAGACGCTCTACTAGTACGGCAGTTTTTCCTGCGCCAGCAGATGCAGAGACTAATACATTGGAACCACTTGTTTGAATAGCTTCTAATTGTTCTTTATTCCACTTCATCTTTGCCACTGCCTTTCTTTAGAGATGTATCAGCCAGTACTAAAACTTCAGGATCTTTTTCCTGACCTTTAAAACGGCATATAGTTTTATACATACAGTATGTACAAGCGTTTTTAACTGGATTAACTTCAATACAACCGTCTGTTAATTGTTCAACTAAGAGTTTATATAGTTCTTTTAGACATTCTTCAATAGATGTCTCATCATATAAAGTAAAAGATAATCCATTTTTATTTAAACGTATATTTTTTATGTGGGAGGCATTATAGTCAAGAGTATCTTCTGGTAGTAGGGTCCAGCCAGACAATTGATGGCTTTTATTAAAGGCGTTAATAGTATCTTCGCTCGACCAATCAGAATATACCTCTTTAGATTCGATAATTGCAGGTAAACTAATATTTTCATTTTTTAGTGAATAATAATAAGCACCAACAGTTTTCTTATCAAATAAGTATTTAGCAAGAATTAAGTAAGTGCATAATTGCAACTGTACCCCAGCTTTAATAGAAGTTTCTGATAAAGTTTTAGAGCTTGACTTATAATCAATGATTCGTAATAAATCATAACTAAAATCAATGCGATCTATTACACCTTGCAGTGTAATGTTTTCAAAGAAATCACTTGTAAACTTATATTCAAAATGAGTAGGTACAAATGATGTTTGTAATTCCATATCTTTCAAGAATTCAAACGTAGTACATAGGTTATCAATCATTTTGTTGTATATTAAAGTAGTTTTCTCTTTTTCTTTAGGAAATAGTTGCAGTAATGATTCGTAGTACTGAATGCTAATTTCTTTCATGGTGTCAGCATTAATTTTTGCGTAGTCTTTACCGAATCGTTTACAAGATTCCTCAAGAATAGCATGTTGAATTGTACCGATAGTATTTGATGCAAGTTCACTAAATTTGAAGTCAGTTACTCTTAACCCATATTTAAGAAAATATGCATATTGGCAACTGAAATACTTTTCAAATGAAGAGACACTTCCTTTTAACTTACCATCAGTAAAGAATAAAGCACTTGCTAATTCAGAAGTAAGTTTATGTTTTTCTATCATATCATTGTCATTACTTATACAAGGTAGTTCAGTAATATCTATGACTAATGATTCTATTTCGAATGATGACTCTGTCTTTTTACCTTGATAATCTAATAGTGGATAAGTAAAGTTAATTTCATTTGCACAATGTTCAATCCATTTTAATTGTTTAAGGTAAGAATTAAAACGATATTGCATTGATATAAGTGGTGTTTTAAATCGATATTCTTCATCAAATATGCCACTCTCACTAATAAATCCAGGATAGCTTTTTTGATTAACACCAACAATATACGCTATTTTTCTTGAAGGTAGTTGATGTGTTTTGTCAGTGATTGATACTCTGCCTAAACAACTAGTAGAAACGGATTGTGTTTTATTTTCAGTTAAGTAGAGAACTAATTCTAAATCATTACTTGTTTCTAAAAGTGGACATATATCTTCTAATAATGCTTTCAAGGCATATAAATCAGATTGATTAGCTGGGTTACTTAATGAGACACACTGATTAAATATATCATTGCATATTGTTTGAGGATTAGATGTTTCTAATGCTTTCTCAATATAAGGTTTAATTAATGGGACAAACTCATTAAATTCCTTTTCTTCATTTATTAGTATTTTATCTTCATTTGTATTTAAAAAATTAAAAGAAAGTGATGTGTAATGATTTGATGGGATTGTCGTATCTTTTAAAGAAGATATGAATTGACTCATATAATGAGTAATTGCATTTGTATGGTGAATAGGAAATGCATGACTATCTAAGGCGTCAATTAATGAAGGAATATCTTTGTTTATATATAGTCGTAATAATGAACTTGCGATTGTAAACATTGGTGATATAGTAGAACGTTGAATAAATCCGTAAGGAATATGATATTGATTAAATACTTGTTCAATTAGATCGTAGTAAGATGAATCAAAAGGAATAATTATAATATCCTCGGCAAGTAGTTTTCTGTTAATAATTTCTTGTGCGATAGCTTCTACTTCTATTCTTTGATTTAAGGCATGTCTATACGTATATGTAGGATTTTGTATAGACTGTATTGGTTCTATAGCTAATCCGTTTAAAACACACTTTTCATGCACAAGAGTGTCATAAATATTAGTGCTAAATGAATTAGTGGATGCAATATTATTGAAATTGGTAAAATCAAGTGATAAAGGATTAAGTGAAGGATAGAGATTTGAATCAGTTAAGCATAATTCAATTATTTTTTTAAGCTCTTTTTCACTTTCTAAAGTATTTGGAAGGGTATCTATTATATTATCCCAATCTTGATCTAATAAATATTCTTTGAATATGGTTGAAAGTGCTAAATCTTGAGTAAAATTTACTACTTGTTGAATGAATTGTGGATAAGAAAACATCTTTCCGTAAATAGGGTATAAATAAGCAAGGGGAGCTAGTTTTTTATACACATAAATTAATTGATTTTCCTTTGACATAAATTGTGGATAAAAATCATGTAACCACGCATGAAAAGGCATCCATTTGATATTTGTCAAAGATGCACAATTTTCCTTAAAAAGTTGATTAATTGCAATTAAATCTCTTGTTGCTGAATCAATTAAAAGAGTTTTCATAAGTATCACCGATTTTATTCTAACACATTAGTAAACTTTGTTGTATTTAAGCGAAAAAATAAGCTATAATATTTCCATGAAAAGAAAATAATTAACAGGAGGGAATGAAGTGATTTTAGATATTCTTATGACCTTCGGTAGTGCTCGAAAAAATGAAGATGATTGCCAGTTTAATGGCTACTTAGAAGATTACCTTCAATTGTTAGACAACCGTGAAGAACACCTCCAAGTTTTATTCCAAAAAGTAGTAGAAAAATACCCAAATGCTCGTATTTGTGTCGGACTAAGATTCGCGATTAATAAGGAAGTAGTTTCCAACCAAATTATTGGTTATAAAGATGCGTTTAAGTTGGAAGGGAAAGCATTGATAAGATCACTCTAAAGTAGACAATGTAAATAAATAAAACATTGACTATGAAAGGAGTGATCTTTTCTTATGGGAAGGAAAAGTAAATATACAGTAGAGCAGAAGAAAGAAGCGATACTTGATTATAAAAGTGGAAAACGAGGATTATCACAGATTTGTAATGATTTGGGAATAAGTAAACATACGGTATATAAATGGAATACTGTTTATGATGATTTAGGAGTAGAAGGATTCTATAGTAAGGCACGCAACAAATCCTATTCGAAAGAACTAAAAGTATCTGCAGTCAATGATTATGTGTCTGGTAAGGGTTCCTATATCGATATTACGAGGAAATATGGTATAACCAGTCATTCCATTTTAGAACAATGGGTTTTCAAGTATAATGGTTATGAAAAACTAAAGGACTATAATCCTAAGGGGGAAGTTTATATGACCAAAGCTAGAAAAACAACAATCGAGGAACGCCAAGAAGTCGTGAAGTACTGCAAAGACCACAATAATGAATATAAGCTTGCGGCAGAATATTTTAATGTGTCCTATGCACAAGTCTATCAGTGGGTAAAAAAACACGATGAGCAAGGTGAATCCGGCTTAGAGGATCATCGTGGACAACGTAAAGCACTTGAACAATTAAGCGAAGTTGAAAAACTTCAACGAGAAAACCAGTTACTAAAACAACGACTTGAAAAGAAAGAACGAGAGAATATCCTCTTAAAAAAAGTGAAGGAAATCGAAAGGAGGCGATATTTGCCAAAGGGAAACAAGAACCAAAATACATAGCAATTAAAGAACTATACGAAGAACGTCATTGGAGTATAAGTTGGATGTGTAACATCTTAGGAATAGCAAGAGCCAGTTATTACAAGTGGTTGAATAGAAAAGAAACAAAGGAAGAAATAGAAAATCGTATACTACTACAACTCATTCAAGAATATGATGAACGATTTAATCATATCCTTGGCTATCGAAGAATGACGAGATGGATTAATAAGTTTAATCATGCAAAATATAGTAAACGAAGAATACGCCGACTTATGAAGCT
>NZ_JAVWFO010000018.1:0-31707 GCF_036641015.1 Anaerorhabdus sp.
CTTGAAGATATTGCTGATGTTGACATAGTATTTAGTCCTTCGGGATCTTTTGGTAATCGATACCAAAACTACATTGCTGATTATAAAGAAATTTTTAACAAAATAAACAAAAGTAATCAATAATAAGTTTTGTAAAGTATTGATTAATACTGAAACAGATAACTAAATATATAGAAAATTATTATCTTTAATGCAGATAAAATAAAAGTAAGTAAAAATACATTTTTACCCAAATTCTCAATGATAATGCAAAACTTTGCTCTTGTAGAAAATATGACAGTAATCCAAAATATATATTTAAAGAAAAAAGATAAGAATAAAGCAAATGAACTATTGGAAAAATTGCAAATACTGCATATTAAGAATCAAAAGATTAAAAATTGTTCAGGTGGTGAAAAACAAAGAGTAGCGATTGCGAGAGCGTTAATGACAGATTGCAAGGTTTTACTAGCTGATGAGCCAACAGGTGCGCTTGATTCTGAATCTGGAAGTCAAATAATGGAAATTCTTCGGGATTTAAACTCTTTGGGAATAACAATACTACTTGTTACCCATGATTTAGGGTTTGCAAACCAAGCTAAAAGAACACTTGAATTAAGTGATGGTAGGATAATCGATGATCGATTGAATCAAAAATAGATTGTCAAAGTTTGTTATTGTGTATTAGTTAATTCTTTTTCGATGTAACATTCTTCGATTTGAATGCATTCAATTTGACCGCTTGTTATGTTTATTAATTTTTCTGGTAATTTAAAATCTTCGCTTTGGACTACGTAAGTTACATCTAAATCAAAGTCTTTGTTTAGTATATCGCTATTATCCTTTAGAAAGAAATCGATCTTTCCTACCAAGTCGTAGCTAAATGTAATTGAATATCGGCGTATTAAAATTGTTTTAACTTTTGGGGCTAGTCTAATAGCTTCTGATACGCTTTTTGAGTAAGCTCGGATTAATCCTCCTGCACCAAGTTTTATTCCTCCAAAGTATCTAACTACGCATGCTGTGCAATTATGTAATTCATTTTTTTTAAGGGCGTCTAACATGGGCATTCCAGCAGTGCCGCTAGGTTCACCATCATCATTAGTACGCTGTATTTCACTTCTTTCTCCACATACAAAAGCGGTACAACAATGAGTTGCATCACGGTGGAGTTTTTTTATTTGCTCAATATAATCACGAGCTTCTTCCTCGGTAAATGTTTTTTTAAGGTAACAAATAAATTCTGATTTCTCAATTATTAAAGAATGTGAAAATTCATCTTTTAATCGCATAAATACCTCTTTCGTATTTATAAGATACACTAAAAATTGATAAAAATAAAGAACATGAAAAATATTCAAGTATAAAATAAATTGTGATATACTAAGTATGTAAGGAAAAAGACTACTTATTATATAGATGTTTAGGGTCAATTAAATTGTGAAAAAGTGACTAAAAGAGTATAATTAAGCAGAAATTAGGTGATTATATGGAACAAAATAAAATCGTGATTAAAGGTGCGAAAGAAAACAACTTAAAAAATATAGATTTAGAAATACCGCGTAATGAATTGGTTATAATGACTGGTTTATCGGGGTCAGGTAAAACATCATTAGCATTTGATACTATCTATGCGGAAGGACAACGCCGATATGTTGAATCTCTTAGTGCATATGCTAGACAATTCTTAGGTGGGGTGGAGAAGCCTGACGTAGAGTTAATTGAAGGTTTATCACCCTCTATATCAATAGATCAAAAAACCACAAGTAATAATCCTCGTTCAACTGTAGGAACAGTTACAGAGATATACGATTACTTGCGTCTTTTGTATGCAAGAGTAGGTATACCATATTGTCCAATACACAATGAACCAATTACATCACAAACAATATCGCAAATGCTTGATCGTATTATGGAGTTACCAGATAAGGTTCGTTTAGAAATCTTATCACCGGTAGTTAAAGAACAAAAAGGCACACAAAAAGATTTGTTTGTTAAGTTACAAAAAGATGGATATGTTCGTGTTCGTGTTGATGGTGAAGTAAAATTATTGGAAGAAGAAATCATCCTTGAAAAGAATAAAAAACACACTGTTGAAATTGTAATTGATAGAATTGTAAAGAGTGATGATTCTAGATCACGTTTACATGATTCTTTAGAGAGTGCATTAAAACAATCTGATGGGGTTGTAATTGTAAAAACACCTACTGATGAATTGTTGTTTTCAAGTAATTATGCATGTAATATATGTGGATTTTCAGTACCACATTTAGAACCACGTTTATTTTCATTTAATGCACCATTAGGGGCATGTGATACTTGTAAAGGATTGGGTGTTACTCAAGAAGTTGATGTTGATTACTTGATTCCTGATCGTAGTAAATCGATTCGTAAAGGTGGAATTGTATACTATAAAAATATTGTAGATTCTACAAACATTGAGTGGCAAACATTCGCAATATTATGTAAACATTATAAAATTGATTTAGATAAACCAATTGAAAAGTTGACTAAGAAACAATTAGAAATAGTATTGCATGGTTCAGATGAACCGATTGAATATTCTATTAAGACTAGTAGTGGCAATCGTTATTCTCGTAATGATTATATAGAAGGTGTAAAAACATTAATTGAGAGAAGATATGTTGAAACTACATCAACAATGTCTAAAGAATGGTATCAAAGTTTTATGATGGAAAGTACATGTCCTAGTTGTAAAGGTAAGCGATTAAATGAAATTGCGTTAAGTGTGCGCGTTGATGATAAAAACATAGTAGATTTTACAGAAATGAGTGTAAAACAAGCACTTGATTGGATCAAAGGTGTAAAACTTAATAAAACTCAATTAAAGATTGCAGATTTAGTTTTAAAAGAAATTAAGAATAGATTAACATTCCTATTGGATGTTGGGTTAGAGTATTTGACGCTTGATCGTTTAGCTGGAACATTAAGTGGTGGAGAAGCTCAACGTATTCGTCTAGCTACACAAATTGGATCTCGATTGACGGGAGTTCTTTATGTATTAGATGAACCATCAATTGGGTTACATCAAAGGGATAACGCTAAACTGATTCAAACATTGAAAAATATGCGCGACTTAGGTAACTCTTTAATTGTTGTTGAACATGACGAAGAAACAATGATGGAAAGTGATTATATAGTTGATATTGGGCCAGGTGCTGGAGTTCACGGTGGCGAGGTTATTGCGGTAGGTACACCACAAGAAGTAATGGCAAATGAGAAATCAATTACAGGACAATATTTATCAGGTAAAATGAAAATAGATATTCCTACTAAAAGACGTAAAGGGAATGGAAAGTTTTTAGAAATCATTAAAGCTAGTGAAAACAATTTAAAAAATATAAATGTTAAAATACCTTTAGGTACAATGACTGTTGTAACAGGTGTTAGTGGTAGTGGTAAAAGTACACTCGTAAATGAAATATTATGTAAGGCTGTTCAACATGCCTTAGGTAGAGTTCGTATTAAACCAGGAAAGCATAAAGAAATTAAAGGGCTTGATGAGCTTGATAAAGTAATTGAAATTGGTCAAGATCCAATTGGTAGAACACCAAGATCTAACCCAGTCACTTATACAGGAGTATTTGATGATATTCGTGATTTATTTGCGATGACACCAGAAGCTAAATTACGTGGATATGACAAAGGTCGTTTCTCATTTAATGTAAAGGGTGGACGTTGTGAAGCGTGTCAAGGTGATGGTGTTAGACGTATTTCCATGAACTTCTTACCGGATGTTTATGTACCATGTGAGGAATGTGGTGGTAAACGATATAATGAAGAAACGTTGCAAGTAACGTATAAAGGCAAAAATATTTATGATGTATTAGATATGACAATTGAAGATTCAATATTATTCTTCAATAACATTCATAAGATTAAAGATAAGCTTCAAACATTACATGATGTTGGATTAGATTATATAAAACTTGGTCAATCAAGCACTACATTATCGGGTGGAGAAGCACAACGTGTTAAACTTGCGAGTGAACTTCAAAAGAAAGCCACTGGTAAAACGGTATTTATTCTAGATGAACCAACAACCGGGCTTCATAGTCATGATGTGAGAAAGTTACTGACAGTATTACAAAGAATAGTGGATAATGGAGATACAGTACTTATTATCGAACATAATCTTGATGTGATTAAGAGTGCTGATTACTTAATTGATTTAGGTCCTGAAGGTGGCGATGGTGGAGGTACTATCGTTGCGACAGGAACACCTGAAGCAGTTAGTAAAGTTGAAAAGAGTTACACAGGACAATATTTAAAGAAAGTACTTAAGAGAGGATAAGATGATGGAAGAATTAGTAGGAAAGGTAATGATTCGTGAGTTAGTTGATTACTTTAAATTTGAACAAATCACAGGTAATGAAGAGTCATTAAACCGTTGGGTTATTGTACCAGATTTAAATCGACCTGGACTTGAACTTGCGGGGTTCTTTAAATTAACAGAACCACGCCGTATTGTAATCATTGGTGATAAGGAAATAGCTTATATAGAAACACTAGATGAAGCAACACAATATGAACGTTTTAAAATTATTACTGATGCATATACACCGATGATTGTATTCTCTAGAAATAGAGAAGTGCCTCCAGTACTTAAAAGAGTTGCGGAGGAAAATAATTTTCCAATCTTTAAATCATCACTACCAAGTTATCGTTTAATGGTTGATTTAGTTGGATTCTTAGATGAAAGACTTGCGCCAAGCGATAGTTTACACGGAGTACTTATAAGCGTTTTCGGTAAAGGGGTACTTATTACTGGAGAAAGTGGAATGGGTAAAAGTGAAATAGCTCTTGAACTTATTCGTAGAGGACACGTACTTGTTGCGGATGATCGAGTGGATGTTGCAAAAGTTCATAATAACTTATTAGGACGCAGTCCAGAATTATTACAAGGCATGTTGGAGATTCGTGGTATTGGTATCATTGATGTAGCGAAAATGTTTGGGGCTTCATCATTACTAGCTCGTAATAACATTGATGTCATTATTAGACTAGAAAAATATGATGATAAACAAGATTATGCGCGTGTTGGAATAGAAGAGGATCAATTTACGAATGTACTTGATATTGAAGTTCCAACAATTGTATTACCAGTTAAAGAAGGTCGTACAATGGCAGTATTAGTTGAATCTGCAGTAACTAACTTTCAGTTAAAGGAAGCTGGTTTCAATAGTGCTAAGGAATTTGAACAAAGAGTTTTAAATTATATTCAAAAACAAAATAAAATTAATAAAGGAGCAAAACCAGAATGACATTTTTTCCAGATGCGCAGCGATTTATTCAAATAGGAAGTTTGAGCATAACATGGTATGCCATATTGATGATTTCAGGAGTAGGAGTAACATTTTACTTCAGCTTAAAAGAAATGAAGAAATGTGGGTACAATATTGAAGTAGCTGAAGATTTAGCAATCGGCTGTTTCTTATGGGGTATAGTAGGAGCGCGTTTGTGGTTCTGTTTATTCTTCGATATCGGATATTATTTGGAAAATCCTATTCGTTTTCTTCAAACCTATAATGGTGGGCTTGCAATACAAGGAGGCCTATTTGCGGGGGCTCTATATGGACTATATTATGCAAAGAAACATAAATTCGATTTTATAAGGCTTGCGGATTGTATTGTACCTAATATGTTGATTGCTCAAGCAATTGGACGTTGGGGAAATTTTATTAACCAAGAAGCACATGGATCTGCAGTTTCTGAAGCATATTTTAATTATTTTCCAGAGTTTATTAAAAACAACATGTTTATCAATGGTACATATTATGCGCCTACATTCTTATATGAAAGTGTATTAAACTTAATTGGATTTATTTTAATTTATTTTGTGATTAAGAAATTAAATAATAAATATCATTTTATGAAACGTGGAGATGGTATTTGGTTTTATTTAGTTTGGTATGGTTGGAGTCGTTTTATTGTAGAGGGGTTACGTACAGATAGTTTAATGTTTGGTCCTATTCGTATGGCTCAACTTATATCGGTAGTATTTATTGTAGTAGGAGTTTTAGGATATCTAGGATTATTTAAGAAATTCATTAAAACAAAACAACCAGTATTGTTGTTTGATTTGGATGGTACATTATTGGATACTGAACCTGCAATACTAGAAACATATCGTCATTTATTCGAAAAGTATCGTACAGTAGAAGAGTTTGATCGTGAAAAACAATTGGAAGTTTTAGGACCTCCACTTGCGAAGATGTTTCCAATTTATTTTCCAGATAAAAATACTGATGATTTAATCAAAGAGTATCGTGAATACAATTTTAAAATTCATCCAGAGTTTGTTAAACCAATGAATAACTGTGAAGAATTACTTAAGTCATGTAAGGAACAAGGCTATAAGATTGGGGTTGTATCAACTAAATTTAAAGATGGTGTAAAATTAGGATTAGATTTATTTAATCTTACACAATATGTGGATGTAGTGCTTGGACAAGATGATGTACAACATGGTAAACCAAATCCTGAAGGAATCTTTAAAGCATGTACTGAGCTTGGAGAAGGTCATGATTCATGTATCTATGTTGGTGATAGCGCAACTGATATATTTGCGGCACACAATGCTGGAGTATATTCAATTGGATATATCTTTAATGAAGAACGTTCACAAAAATTAAAAGATTCAAAACCTAATGTTTTAATACATGATTTAATTGAGATTAAAGAAATATTGAAGGAGGATCATCCATGGACATACAATATGATGTAGTAATAATTGGAGGCGGTCCTGCTGGGATGACTGCAGCAATCTACGCAACACGTGCAGGATTAAAGGTTGCAATGTTAGAGCGGGAAGCACCTGGTGGGAAGCTAATTAAAACATTTGAAATAGAAAACTATCCTGCTATAAAGGCAATGAATGGTGCAGATCTAGCGTATCAAATGTTTGAACATTCAACTTCTTTTGGAGCTGAATATTTATATGGAGATGTAGTTAAAATTGAGGATGGAGAAGTTAAAAAAATTATTTCTTCAGATGGTAATACATATACAGCACGTGCAATTATTATTGCTACAGGAACTAAGGAACGTTTATTGAACATTCCAAATGAAGCGGAATTAACTGGTAAGGGTGTTTCGTATTGTGCAGTTTGTGATGGAGCATTCTTTAAAAATCAAGTTGTTACAGTAATTGGTGGTGGTAACTCTTCATTAGAAGAATCTCTGTACTTATCGCAATTTGCATCACAAGTTAATGTTGTTATTCGTAGGGACGTGTTTAGAGCTGAACCACTTATTCAAGAAAAAGTATTGGAAAATAAAAAAATTAATATTATTAAAAAACACGTTCCATTGGAAATAATCGCAGAAGATGGAAAAGTTGGAGCAATACTACTTGAAGATGTTGAAACGAAGGAAAAGATGACTGTACCTACTAAAGCAGTATTCCCATATATTGGTGCAGATCCAAATACATCATTTACAAATGATTTAGGTATTAGCGATAAGCAAGGATATATTTTAGTTAATGATCATATGGAAACAAGTGTTAAAGGAATATTTGCAGCAGGAGACTGTATTAGTAAAGTTTTACGACAAGTTGTTACAGCTTGTGGTGATGGTGCTGTTGCTGCACAAAGTGCATTTCATTATATTAAAGGTTAAACTACTTGAGGGTAGTTTTTCTTTTGTTGTTACTATTAAACCGCATTTATATTAAAATAGTATGATAATGTATTATGTGCTAAATTGTATACTTATGATAAACTAGCATAAAGAAAAGCAAGGTGAAGATATGGAAATAACTTACGAAAATATAGGGGAAAGCAATAGAAAAGAGGCACTTAATCTACATGTAAAAAAAAGCCAAGTAGGGACAATTGAAACAGTAGAAGAGTGTTTAGAAGAAGCAGATCAACTATCTTTGTGGAGACCTGTAATCATTAAAATTGATGATGTAGCTGTAGCTTTTGCGATGTATGGATTATGGATAGATGAAGGTAGCGATGGTAGACTATGGCTAGATCGATATTTTATTGATGAGAATTATCAAGGAAAAGGATATGGAAAAATAATACTTGAGGATTTGGTAAATAAATTGAAAACTGAGTATCCTGTTGATAAATGTTATCTAAGTGTATATGACACTAATTTGCCAGCTATAAATCTATATAAAAAGTTAGGATTTGTTTTCAATGGAGAAAAAGATATCAATGGTGAATTGGTGATGGTTAAAATGATGAAGGAAGATTAAGTTTTCTTTAGTGTATTACTTGTGTAATGCTTGAAAATAGTTTTAAATGTGAATGGAAAAATCCATGAAAAAAGGTATAATATACAAGGAAAGAGTTGGATAAAATGACAAAATACACACCAATGATGGAACAATACCTAGAAGTAAAGAAGGGATACTTAGATGCCCTTGTTTTTTATCGTCTAGGAGATTTCTATGAAATGTTCTTTGATGATGCAAAAATAGCTTCAAGTGAATTAGATTTAGTACTTACAGGTAGAAATGCTGGTGTTGAAGATAAAGTACCTATGTGTGGAGTTCCTCATCATGCGGTTACTTCATATATTCAACGACTTGTACAAAGAGGATACAAAGTAGCAATTGTTGAACAACTAGAAGATCCATCAGTTGCACAAGGAATTGTTAAACGTGATGTTGTAAAAGTAGTTACACCAGGAACTATTATGGATGAAATAACAGATGAAAAAAATAGTATTTATTTGGCTAGTATTGTTGATTTTCATTATGGGTTTGCATTATCAATAGTCGAGATGTCCACAGGTGAAACGATCCTTAAAAACATTGATCGTAATTGGGTGCTTTTAACACAAACAATTCTTAAAAATAATATCAAAGAAGTTGTAGTTCACAATGGATTTGATGAAAAAGGTATTAAAATATTACGTGAATTAGGTAATGTTGTAATTTCGTATTGTGATGAAGCGAGTGTTGAGGAACAATATTTAGATTTATGTGAAAATATTAAAGAAGAAAGAAATTTAGAAGCATATGGATTAATGCTTCACTATTTAGAAGCCACACAAAAGAAAATGCTTGGGCATTTACAAATGGTTGAAATAGAAAAAGAAGATGAAGTATTATATATGGATTTTTCGACTCAACAAAACTTAGAGTTAGTAATACCATTGAGAGTACAAAGTAAAAGTGAAACACTTTGGAGTTTTATGGATCGTTGTCAAAGTGCAATGGGTTCAAGGTTACTTAAAAAATGGGTTGAAAAGCCATTAGTTGATAAAAAGAAAATCGAGTTACGTTTAGATCGAGTAGAATCATTAATGAAAAACTTTATGGCAAGAGAAGAATTAAAAGAAAATCTTGGCAAAGTATATGATGTGCAGAGATTAATTGCGAGAGTTGCGATGGGCAATGCTAATGCAATGGATTGTATTCGTCTACAAAAAACGCTAAAGGTAGTGCCAGCAATTTTTGATTGTTTACAAGATCCTGTATTTGATGATTTGAAAAAAGGTGATCGTTTAATTGATTTACATGAACAAATCGAAAATGCTTTTGTAGAGAATCCTCCTTTAACTATTAAAGAAGGTGGTATGTTTCAAGAAGGGTATAGTAAAGAATTAGATGAGATTAGAAGTATACAAAAACAAGGTAAAGACTGGATACTGGCGTTAGAGAATAGTGAAAAAGAAAAGACAGGAGTTAAAACTTTAAAGATAGGTTATAACAGAGTCTTTGGATATTATATTGAAGTAAGTAAAGGTGCAGTGGCACAAATTAAAGATGAATATGGATATATACGTAAGCAAACATTAACAAATTGTGAACGATACGTAACACAAGAATTAAAAGAAAAAGAAGATGCAATATTACATGCGGAAGAACGTTCAATTCGTAAAGAGTTACAATTATTCCAAGAGTTACTTGAAAAAATTAAGGGTTATTTACCTAAACTTCAAAAATTAGCTGCTATCTTATCTGAAATTGATTGTATTTATGCGTTAAGTAGTTTGTGTAGTGAACAGGGTTATGTACGTCCTATCTTTACGGGAAAAGATGTTGAAATAGTACAAGGCCGTCATCCTATTCTAGATAAAATGATGAAAGAAAAACGATATGTCTCTAATGATTTATTAATGAATGATGAGAATGAGATATTAATTATTACTGGTCCTAATATGGGTGGTAAGAGCACGTATATGCGTCAAATTGCATTAATAGTAGTTATGGCTCAAATGGGATGTTTTGTTCCGTGTAAGAGTTGTCAAATACCATTATTTGATAAAATATTTACACGTATTGGAGCAAGTGATGATATCCTTTCTGGACAATCTACTTTTATGGTGGAAATGGCAGAAGCAAATCAAGCTTTAACACTAGCGACAAATAAATCATTAATTTTATTTGATGAAATTGGACGAGGGACTTCAACCTATGATGGGATGGCATTAGCACAATCGATGATTGAGTATATTGCATCATGTATTCATGCGAAAACATTATTTTCAACTCATTATCATGAATTAACCTCACTTGAAGAAAATATTAATTGTGTCAAAAACGTTCATGTGGAAGTTCATGAAGAAGATGATCATGTGACATTTATGTATCGTGTAAAAAAAGGAAAAGCGGATCGCTCATATGGTATTAATGTTGCGAAACTTGCGAAACTTCCGGATTCAGTATTAAACCGTGCTAAGGACTTATTAAAGGAATTAGAAAGTAAAAAACGCGTAGTTCAACAATCGTATCAAATCGTTGAACTTAAGAAAGAGGATACAAAAGAATCTAAAATTGCGGAATTATTGAATCAAGTTAATCCAAATGAATTAACGCCGATTCAAGCTTTACAGATGATCATAGATTTAAAAAATCATCTTAAATAACATAATTTCACATATTGTAAACATTTTGTAGCGTTAGAGTATTGGTATATTAGTATCAAGCAAGAGATAATACCTTGCGATTTATTAACACAAACCCCTAATGTGTTGATAAAATTCTATCCCCTTATATATAAATAAAAAGAAAACTCCAATTAGGAGTTTTTCTTTGTATTTAAGGGCTTTTTGACTATACTTAAGATAGGACATAGTTGAGTTTTAGACTTAATTATGTCTTTTAATATGGTGATTATTCAACTATGCATAAAATCAAAATTGCAAAAAAAATAAAGTATTTTGCAAAAAGTAAAAAAACATTGCAACTTTGGTCATGCTAGACTTTGGATAAAGAAAGGAGACATCATATGGAAAAATTAAAGCAAAGACAATTAGATATATTAAAATTATTCGTTACTTCAGGTAAACCGATTAATACACAAGAGTTGTGCGAGAAGTTCGATAAAAGTGAGAGAACAATACATTATGATGTCATCGAAATAAAAAACTTTCTTCAGAAAAACAACATCGAATTAAAGATGAAATCGAAACAAGGATACTACATACCCGCATCTGAGAAAATCTTGTGTGTTAATCTAGTAAATACAACAGATGATAAAAAGCATATCGCAAGTTTATACCAAAGAAAAAAGTTGAGTGAAGAAATATTGATATATTTATCACTTAAAAATAGAGCAATATCAATTGAAGAATGTTTACAAGATTTAGCAATCTCTCAATCCACATTTATAAGAGCTGTTAATAAGATTAACGAATCAAGAAAAGCTATCAACATTATTAAATGTAAATCGGGATATATCCTAGGTGGAGAAGAAAAAGAATTACGTTATGAAATAGCTATGCTTCTATCTTCTTACTTTGAAGGTAAAACAATTATTAATGAATGGTTTGATGAACTTCCTTATGTCTTAAGAAACATGTTTACGATTGATCAATTAATTGATGTAAGTGAGTCAATTAAAGAAGTTAATGGAAAATATAATGTGTGGATATCAAACAAAAATTTCTTAAATATTTCAAGTTATTGTTTAATACAAACATTTAGAAAACATGCCCACAAATGTGTTAAAGATGAAGTTGAAGATTTAGAAGAGTTTAATTATGCATATGATATTTTAAGAAAGGTAAATCACACCGATACAATAGAAGCAATTGAGTTGAGTTTGCTTGTTGATTATATGTTTAGAAATGGAGTAATAACACCAACTGAAAAAACTTTATTCTATTCAATAGAAAATGATGTAAATAATATTGTTGATAAAATTGAATCAAAATGCAAAGGATTAGGTTTAGTTCTATCGATAAATGAATTAAAAAAAGATTTGCAACTTCACTTGTCTCATTATCTAAAACTAGAAAAATACAATTTAAAATTTGAAGACGTTTATGTGACAGAAGAAATAAAAGTAAAATATAAAAACTTATTTGAAATAGCTTCACAATCAGTAAATGAATTTGAAAATAAATTTAATACGGAAATGAATGATACAGAGTTAAGTTATATTGCAATTTATATTTATAAAAATATATTAAATACTAAAAATGATCTAACAAGAGTATACATTGTTTGTGCTACTGGTAAAGGACTATCAAATCTATTAACTACACGAATTAAAAATGTATTTCCACAACTAGAAATTGTTGGACAAACAAGTGCATTTGGGTTATCAACAATTAGCGAAAAAGTGGACTTCATTATATCAACAGTAGATTTACCAGAAATTACAACGCCGGTAGTAAAAATATCAGTAATACTTGCGGATGATGATATACAAAGGATTCAGGGATTTATTAATTTTGGGAAAACTGAGAATAAATATTCATTTCAAGACAATAAATTATTTTACAACAAAAAATATGATCCGTTTAATCTTGTAGACATAAATATGGAATCAGAAAAAGCTGAACTTGCAAGTATATCAGGTGTTATTGCGAAGTTAACATTAACATTACTTGAATACGTATCAATGATAGGTGAAGGACTTAGTCTAAACTCAGATATATTACTGGGACTTGTGATTCATATGAATATGGCAATACCTAGATGGTTTGAAGAGAAAGAAACAGAAATAGATGAAGAAGTTGAAAAAGGCTATGAACTTATTATGAATCATTACAGTGAGATATATCGCAAGATGGAAAAATTCTTTGAACTAGTTGAAAAGAGTTTGCTAGTTACAATATCAAGAAAAGAACGTTATGCATTCTATATGTATTTATTAAACAGAGAGGAAATAGAAAATGAAGATTTTAATTAAGGGTGGCAATGCCCTAATTGGTTCAACATTTGAGTTGTTTGATATTTTAATTGATAATGATTTAATTGTAAAAATTGGAAAAGATATTCAATGTGAAGATGCGAAAGTAATTGATGCAACAGGTAAATATATAGCACCGGGATTTATTGATATTCATACTCATTGCTATCCTATTGAACCACTTGGACTTGATCCAGATGTACTTGGTATTGAAAGATGGGCAAGTACAATTGTAGATGCTGGAACTGCTGGCGCATGTAACTTTGAAGATTTTAATAAAAACTATATAGAGAAATGTAAAACAAGAGTTTATTCATTGCTTAATGTTTCAAATTATGGATTGAAGTTTAAACATGAATTAGATGATTTATCGAAAATAGATGAAAAAGCAATAAGTGATATTGTGAAAAAGTATCCTGATAAAATTGTTGGATTTAAAGCAAGAGCAAGCCAAAGTGTTGTTAATGAAATGGGTATTAAACCAATTGAAATGGCAGCAAACATAGCACACGAAAATAAAAAACCTTTAATGGTACACATTGGAAATTATCCTCCTCATTTAGAAGATGTGCTTAATTGTTTAGATACAGGTGATGTAATTACACATACATATCATGGTAAAGCGGGTGGTATCTTAACTAAAGATAAATCAGCAATTATTGATGAAGCACTAAGTGCTAGAAATCGTGGTGTATTGTTTGATATCGGTCATGGATCAGCAAGCTTCAGTTTTGAAGTTTATAAAAAAGCTCGTAGTCTTGGATTCAATTGCGATTTAATATCATCTGACTTGCATGTGGAAAATTATAATGGACCAGTATTTAACATGGTAGAGGTAGTTAATAAAATTATTAATTGTGGTGAACCAATAGAAGATGCAATTAATAAGTGTACAAGTGTTCCTGCAAAGCATTTTGGATTAAAGCAATTAGGAGAATTAAAAGAAGGTAATTTAGGAGATGTATTTATTTTCAAAATTATTGATTGCATTGAAGAAGTGATAGATTCCATTGGGGATAAACTAGTATTGAATAAGAAAATAAAGCCAGAATGTTTAATTGTTAGTAGGGGTGAAAAAAGTGGAATTTATCAGTAATGAACTAAAAAAAATAGATAGAAATGAATATGATGTACAAGTAGTAGAAACAATATTTAATGAATTATATAGTTGCTTAAGTGATAAGGGTGTTGTTGTTGATGAACCGACATGTGAACAAATGTACTTAAATCATTTATTAGCACTTAGTAAAAGAATCAGCAAAGCTGAATTAGTAGAAGAAATGGACTTGAATTGCTTAGATGAAATATCAGAGGATTCATGGCAAATAGCAGAATATGCAGTAAGCGAAATATTCGCAAAATATGACTTAGCAATGAACAAAACAGAATGTTTCTTGATTGCCACTCATATTGAAATAAATAAAAGGAGAGATTAGAAAATGGAAAAAGAAATTTTAGTAGTAATTGGTCACAGAATGGGTAAAGGAGAAGCAGTAGCTCGTGGTGTTGAAAAAGCAGGCGGTAAAGCGATTGTAATTCCAGGAATGGCAGCAGACATGAAACTAGGGGATGTCATGAATGAAAATGACGCAACATTCGGTATTAGTTTTTGTGGAAGTGGTGGGGCAGGAGCTCTTGCTGCAGCTAACAAATACAAATGGAAAGTTAAATCAGAAATTCGTTCAATTGAAGGGGCATGCCAAGCGTTACGTGATGGATGTCATGTAATTGGATTAGGATTCATGGATGTTGAAGACTTGGGCTATCAATTAGTTGAAACATACAAAAAAATGCAAGGTTAGTATATGGAAAGCGTACAAGTACTAAAAACAGTAAAAAAAGAAGTCACAGTAACTATGTCTGGACAAGGCATGGATGATACAGTTGGAAAAATATTCCAAATGTTAAGAAAAGAAGTTTTTAAAGAAATTGGCAAACCAATTGTTCAGATGGATACAGAAGAAGTACTATTTGAAAAAGTGGATGAAACAGAAAAAACAGAAAGATTTTTATTTGTATTCATGCCAAGAGTTAAAAAGTATTTCACTATTACAGCTCGTATAACTGTAACAGTAAAATATATAGATCTTGAATAGGAGGATATGACATGATTGAGATCGTAATTTATTCAATTATTATCGGTGCAATCGGTGGGGGATGTATCGCTGCGGGAGCAGCAAGAATGTTCCACGCACCAGAGATTCAAGCGATGGGGGCTTTTAGAACATTGGGAGAATTAAATGCATGTGCCGGGGACCCAGTTGCACACTTTAGTTTCGGTTTAGGTTTCTTCTTTAATGCAGCAGCATCAGCTGTTGCGGCAGGGGCAATGTCTGGGGATGTATTCCACCGTATTGTTCCAAACTGGTCAGCAGGATTATTGTTACTTAGAAATAACAAAGTAGAAGATACACTTTATAATCCAGGCAAGATGTTTATTACAGGTGCTGGAGTAGGTGCAGTTGTAGTAACATTCCTAAACACAGTAGCAAGTATGATTCCAGATAAACTTGCAATGATTGCTGGAAGCGTATTAAACCCAGCAGCAACATGGTTGTTAAATCCAGTAATGCCAGCTATTTTCTGGTTAGCAGCAATGGATGCAGGGAAAACAACAGGTTTATGGGGAACAATCCTTGGTGGTGTTTCAGCATTAGTTTCAGGTAATGCCGTTCCAGGTATCGTATTAGGTATTCTAATTGGTAAATCAGCAGAAGAAAATGGATATAAGAGTAACATCGTTCGTATCTTAATTGCTATCGTAGTAATTATGTTCGTTGCTATTGCTTACTTCAGAGGATTCTTCGCACAATTCGGATTTTAGAGGGGGATTAATATGAAAAAGAAATTTTCAGAAAAATTGAATGACTTCCTAATGAAAGATGAAGCTTTCATCTTACTAATCATGGGAGCAGCAGCTGCAATCTTTACAGGTACATTCTTATATATTAAATTTGGTACAGGAGCATTCAATGATGTTTCTATCGTTGCTATGTTAAAAGAAGGATTAGATGGTGGCTCATATTCTGCAGCAGCAGGATTTGCCGCAGGATTTCTAATTGCTCGTATACTAGAAGGACCATTAGTTGGTATCCTTGATATTGGTGGTTCATTAATGACTGGTGTTGGTATTGGTATTCCAGCGTTATTACTATCTATGAATATTCAATTCCCATTTGACAACTTCTTGTTTGCTTTAGGGACAGGAGCTGTAATTGGTTTAATTTTAGGTATTATCATTATTGCAATTCGTAAATTCGTTCCAAAAGGAGTTGCAGTTGGTGGTACAAGTATTATGATGGGTGCAGGAAATGCAACAGGTCGTTACTTAGGACCACTTATCATCATTGCTGCTACTCAATTCAATGTATATGCTGGTTTAGGTGCTTTAATTGGTGCTGCAGTATTCTACAAATTAGAAAAAGAAATAACTGGTGGAGCAATCCTAGGTGCAATGATTTTAGGAGCTATTTTCCTATAATAGTGAGAGGTTAAAAAATGAATTGTTATGAAAAAATAGGTTTACAAAGAGTTATTAATGCAAGTGGACGAATGACTGCATTAGGTGTATCTACACTTAGTGAAGGTGTTGCAAAAGCAGCGATTGAAGGCGGAAGTTCTTATGTTGTCATTGATGACTTAATTGATTCAGCAGGTACTATTATTTCTACTTATACAGGTGGAGAGGATAGTTGTGTTACAAGCAGTGCATCCGCAGGGATTGCAATATCTGTTGCAGGATTAATTTCGCAAGGTAAAAAATCAATTATTGAAAGATTACCTTACTCAGAAGGATTAAAAAATGAAGTTGTTCTTCAAAAAGGACATGTAGTTCAATTTGGTGCACCTATTACATCAATGATTCGTTTAGGTGGTGGAGTTCCTATTGAAGTTGGTATGGCAAACTCAGTTGCTGAGCAAGATGTGGAAGAAGCTATTACTGATAAAACAGTAGCTCTAATTTATATCAAGAGTCATCACTGTATTCAAAAAGGAATGTTAAGTATTGAAAAAATGTTAGAAATTGCACATCGTCATAATTTGCCTTTAGTTATTGATGCTGCGGCAGAAGAAGATATGAAAAAATATATTGCACTAGGTGCAGATCTTGTAATCTATAGTGGTGCTAAAGCTTTGGAAGCTACTACTTCGGGTTTTGTAACGGGAAAGAAAGAATATATTTCGTATTGTAAAAAACAATATAAAGGTATAGCTCGTCCAATGAAGATTGGTAAAGAAGGAATCATGGGTTTACTTCAAGCACTTGAAGAATATGAACATAAAGATATGGTTAAGTATGTTGCTTCTCAACATGAAATTGTTTCTTACTTAATTGAAAATATTAATAAGATATTAGGTTGTAAAGCATATGAAATTCAAGATGAAGCAGGTCGTGAAATCTATCGTTGCCAAGTCAAAATTGATGAAAAGGAAGTAGGGAAAACAGCAGTGCAAATTGATAAAGAATTACGTGAAGGTAATCCATCAATTCACTGTAGAACTCACCTATTGACTCAAGGAATGCTTTCGTTTGATCCTCGACCTATGGTTGAAGGAGATAAAGAATTAGTAGTAGAAAAAATGAAGAAAATAATAGAGGGTTAATGATGACAAATTATTATAACGGAAGAATTTGCTTAAATGTATTAGCAGGAAGCAAAGAAAATGCAAAAGAAGTATACCAAGCAGCTGAAAAGAATGCATTAGTTGGAGTATTATCAATAAACTACCCAACAACAGAAGCAGCTGTGGAAGATATGAAAGACTACATGGAAATTCTTGAAGGAAATCTATCGGTAGGATTGGGAGCTGGAAATCCTAAGCAATGTTTAGTTGTAGGAGATATTGCAAAAGATATTAAAGCAAACCATTTCAATCAAGTATTCACATCAGTGGCATATACACGTGCAAACGTAGGAAATAATGAATCATTAATTAACTGTCTAGTATCACCAACAGGTAAACCAGGATATGTAAAGATATCAACAGGACCGCTAAGTTCACAAGCAGAAGAGCCAGCAATTGTATCAATCGATACAGCGGCTAAAATGTGTAAGGATATGGGTGGAACATCATTGAAATTCTTTCCAATGAAAGGTTTAAGTTGTAAAGAAGAATTAGTGGAAGTAGCAAAAGCATGTGCAAAAAATGATTTAATTATTGAACCTACGGGTGGTATAGATTTAGAAAACTTTAAAGAGATATGTGAAATTTGTATTGCGGCAGGAGTAAATAAAATGATTCCTCATGTTTATAGTTCAATCATTGATTCTGAAACAGGAAACACTCGTCCTGAAGATGTTAAAACATTAATGGATATTGTTAAATCATTAGTGTAGTTGAGTATTGATAAATGATAAAAGCAATTCTATTTGATTTTGATGATACGCTAATAAACAGAAGAAAAGCTTCATATGCAATGTATAAAAATATCTTAAAGGATAATACAAATCATCATCCAGAATCGATACTTTTTGAAGCAATTCTACAAGATATGATTACTTGGGATCAATATGGTAATACCAATAAAAACTACGTTAGTGATCAATTGAAAAAGAAATACAATATAGTTCTTAAAATTGATGATCTAAATAATTATTGGGAAACAAACTTTTGGGAATATACTGTTGTATCTGATGATGCAATAAGTGTACTTCAAGAATTAAAGAAAAAATATAAATTAGGTGTAATAACCAATGGTAATAAATATGGGCAATTTAAGAAAGTAGAGTTTTCAGGGTTAATAGATTATTTTAATTGTGTTGTGGTAAGTGGAGATTACGATGTTCATAAACCTGATAAACTTTTATTTGATAAAAGTATTGAACAATTACAAATAGAACCTAATGAAGCAATCTATGTCGGCGACACCTTCTCAAATGATATCTATGGAGCTATAAATGCTGGTTTAATACCAGTATGGATATGGCCATCAAGTACACGCTATTGCGATTATTCAGTACATAGAATATTTAAACTTTCAGAATTACCAGATTTAGTTGAACAAATAAATAATGATTTATAAGATGAAGTCCGAGAGGACTTTTTCTTGTGGTATAATCAGTGAAAAGGATGATGATAAATATGAAAAATAAGAAAATAGCCTTCATTGGTTGTGGCAACATGGCGACAGCAATAGTTGCGGGCTTATGTGCAAATGAAAATATAAACCCCAAAAATATTATTGTATCTAGACGAACAGAAAATAAGTTAAAGGAAATAGAAGCCAAGTATCATGTAAATACAACTATAAATAACAATGTGGCATGTGAGACTGCGGACATTGTATGTTTATGTGTTAAACCCTATTTATTAGAAGATGTTGCAGCTGAAATATATAATTCAATTCCATTAGAAGCAACAATTGTTTCGATTGCAGCAGGAGTATCATTAGCTAAGCTACATAATTTATTTCCGAATCATAAGTATATATTTAGAGCAATGCCAAATACACCTGCTCAAGTACAAGAAGGTATGACAGCATTGTGTATTCAAGAAGCAGATATGAATAATCAACGTGTTCAAGATTTAATAGAACTATTCTCATGTTGTGGCAAATGTGAGGTAATTACCGAGGATAACCTATCAGCTTTTATTGGCGTAAGTGGTTCATCACCTGCATATGTTTATATGATGATCGAAGCTATGGCAGATGCTGGAGTAAAAGAAGGCTTATCAAGAAATCAAGCATTAAAATTCTCAGCACAAGCAGTTTTGGGTGCAGCTAAGATGGTGCTAGAAACAAATGAGCATCCAGGAGAATTAAAAGACAAAGTAGCCTCACCAAGAGGAACAACGATTGATGCAATTGCATCATTAGAAAAAAACGGATTTAGAAATGCCGTCATAGAGGCTGTTGTAACAGCATCAGAGAAAAATAAAAAAATGTAAAGGAATTCTATAACTGAATTCCTTTTAAAAAAGAATTAACCTCCAAATAGTTTAGAAGTTAATTCATAGTGATAAATTATTATTTAATCGTTTTCTTTTGTAATATAAAGACTATCATTTAATAGATTTGTAAAATCTGATTCACTTAACGGTTTAGAGAAATAATAACCTTGGATAAAGTCGCAACCAACACTCTTTAAGAATAATACTTGCGCATAGATTTCTACACCTTCAGCAACTATTTTCATATTTAAATCATGTACAAGAGAAACAATGTTTCTAATAATAGTTTTTGAACGAGCTTTTTCTTCTTCCATAGTAACCAATAAAAATCCACGATCAAGTTTTACTACATTCAAAGGCATAGAACGTAAAGAGTTGAGTGAAGAATAAGCTTGACCAAAGTCATCCATTGCAACTGAATAACCTTCTTGCTGAAGTTGTCCTAAAATAGAGATAGAAATATCAGAATCATATGTCATTGCAGTTTCGGTACATTCTATTTCAATACAACTTTTTGGAAGATTATAATGATTGATAATTGTATTCAACATTGGGATAAAATCATTGCTGTATAAATGGACTCTAGAAAAGTTAGATGAAATAGGAAATAAGTCTTTACCTTGATCAAGGCGATTTCGTTGAAATTTACAAACTTGTTCAAGTACATAGAAATCAAGTTTTTGAATTTGACCATTCTTTTCAAATAATTCAATAAAACTAGATGGTGGAATTATTATACCATCGTTATTAATCCAACGTACTAATGCTTCAGCTCCTACTATTTTATTTGTTTGAACATCGACCTTTGGTTGATAGTAGGCAACAAATTCATTTTGTATTAATGCTTGATCAAAGCGTGCAAGCATACGAGTTTCATTTTGTTGTATATCATGTAGATTTTTATCAAAGATTCGAATGAAAGTATTGGAATCGGTTTTCGCTATTTTCTTTGCCATGGCAGCATAATCAAACATTTTTGAAATTGGAATACTATGGTCGTCAACTATGTAGATACCAAAGTTAAAACGCATACTAGCATCAATAAGTTGACTTAAAATAAGGTTTGCACGTTTAATATCAGCAACTAATTCCTCAATGTTTTCTTTGTATGATATTACTCGAAAGTTATCTGCGTATGAGCGACATATAGCATCTTGCTCACAAAGGAATGAAGTGACTACCTCAACAATCTTCTTTAGAAGGATATCTCCTTGTTCTTTGCCATATAAATCATTGTAGCTACTGAAGTGTGAAATATCAAAATCGGTAATAAAGTAATGTTTATTTGAGTGACTAAGAATTTTTGAAACTTGAAGTTCAAATCCTGCATCGGTATAAGCACCTGTCAAATTATCATTGGATAAGATAATTTTTTCTTTTTGTGAATTAATTAATCTTACAACTAATATAAATAAAATTGAAACAATGGCAATACCTGCAAAAATCAGAAACCGATATTTGAAAACTATCTCGAAGAACGAATACTCATATGGATTATTAATGATATAAGTCATTTGAATATTATTATATTCATCCTCACTTATTGCGGCTAGAGTTTTATTAACTATAGAAATAATCATTTGATTTTCAGGGGTATTCACAGCCATAATAACACTGTCAACAACATGTTGATAAGGAGCTAAAACAGTAAGGTTATCATATAAAGGGCTTTGTAACTCATAAATACCTACATACCGACTCATCATTGCTAAATCTGCTTTACCTTGACTGACGGCTTTTATAACATCTTCGTTAGACGGGTATAGAATGAGTTCGTGATTAGGAAATTGTACTTTAGAAAATTCATAGCCGGCTTGATACCCTTGCATAACTGCGATTTTACCGGTTTTGAGGATAGCGGGATTCGTGTCTTTTTTAGCTATACAAGTCGCAGAACCATCGCAAAAACGATCAGATAAAATTAAATTCTCATTTTGTTCAAAAACATCTAATCGAATAGTGCCAGCAACTATTTGAAACTTGTTATTAATTAGGGCTTCATAAGGAGTTTTCTGTTCTATAGGCACACAAACAAATTCAAAATTCAATCCAGATAATTCAGAAATAAGATTAAGCATTTCAATGTTTGTTCCTTTAAAAGAGCCTTCTTCATATGGACAAGCGGATAATGGATAAACATGTGGTATTATTCCTGTTGTAATTGGATTTTGTTTAGTTTGCTCAATATATTCTTTCTCTTCAGCTGTAAATTCAATTTGATATTCAGCAAAAACACGGATTGGAGATAGCAATCCGATAGTTAATAAAAAAATACTAATTAAAAGTAATCTGAATGATTTACTCATTTTATATCTCCTGTATTAGTAGGAATTAATAGGTCATAGAAAGCTAATGTGTAAATATATTTTATCATAAAGAGATACAGGCAACAATGATTCAAGATGACTAAATATTACAGAATTCGTTAAAAAAGTCATTTTGATAACATAATTTTACATATTCGACCCAAATTATTGCGTTAGAGTATTGGTATAGTATTTATACAAGCTAATAATAAGCTTGTGATACACAATTCCCCTGTTGTGTTATCGTTATTCTATCCCCTTATATAAAAAAAGAAGAACTCCCTTAGTGGAGTTTTTCTTATGTCGTAAAACTAGGTTACATAAAAATAAAATATAGGTATAACATAATTTTACATAATCAACCCAAATTACTGCGTTTTGTTACTGGTATAGTATTAGTACAAGCAAATAATAATGCTTGTGATACACAATTCCCCTGTTGTGTTATCGTTATTCTATCCCCTTATATAAAAAAAGAAGAACTCCCTTAGCGGAGTTTTTCTTATGTCTCGTTCTATAAATTGGTGAGTAAAAATGGTAAACTATTACGTATAGATTAGAAGCGAGGAACTAGCATGGGTGTTATTCAAGAATTAGATACACAACTTACGAATATGATTGCGGCTGGAGAAGTTGTTGAAAGACCAATGGGCATTGTAAAAGAATTGGTTGAGAATGCAATAGATGCTCAAGCAACTCGTATTGATATAACTGTTCAACAAGGTGGGATACAAAGTATTCAGATTGTTGATAATGGAGCAGGTATGGATGGAGAAGATGCGACTAAAGCTTTCCAACGTCATGCGACAAGTAAGATTAAAAAGACACAAGATTTATGGTCAATAAAAACATTGGGATTTAGAGGGGAAGCATTACCTTCGATAGCATCTGTTTCTAATGTTGTTTTAGAAACAAATAATAGTGTTCAAAGCACGCGTGTAGAAATACAATATGGGCAACTAATTAGTGCAAAACCATTTCCTTGTAACCAAGGTACTATGATCCAAGTTTCAGGATTATTCTTAAAGACTCCAGCACGTCTAAAACATTTAAAATCGGTACCTTATGAAAACTCATTAATAAGTGATGTAGTACAAAAATTTGCATTATCTCATCCTGAAATAGCATTCTCGTTAACAAGTGATGGTAAACAATCTTTTAAAACATCAGGTAGTAATGACTTGTTAGAAGTGGTGTTTCAATTGTATGGTAAAGATATCGCAAAAAACTCAATAGTAATTGATGATGGTGATGCAGATTATAAAATAAAAGGAATCTGTGTACATCCACAATTTACAAGAGCTACAAGGAATGCAATCAGTGTGTTTTTGAATGGTAGAATGGTACGTCCATATCGCATACAAAAAGCAATTACGGATAGTTATTCAAATTATATTCCAAATGATCGTTATCCAATTGTTGTTTTAGACATTACAATGGATAGTCAATTGGTGGATGTTAATGTACATCCTAGCAAATGGGAAGTACGTTTATCAAAGGAACAACAGTTAGAGTATTTATTACGTGAACTTATACCGAGTGCTATTGGTAACCATATACAAGCTCCTTTAGTAAATATGGAAAGAGTAGTAAAAGAAAAGATAGAAGTTCAAAGTTTATTTGAAGAACCTATTGTTAAACCGTTAGTTATTAAAGAAGAAACCAAAGAACCAGTGTATGTGGCTGATGAAAAGATAACTCAAGTTGTTGAAAAAATAGAAACGATAATACCAATAGAAATAAAAGAAGAAGTGATTAGACCGTTACCTAAAAAAGAATTTCCAAGACTTCGTATTGTAGGACAAATGCATGGTAAGTATATTTTGTGTGAGGGAGATGAAGGGTTATATATCGTTGATCAACATGCAGCTCAAGAGCGTGTACATTATGAACAGTTTTTAAATGAAATGGAAAACACAAAACACACGATGACATCTTGTTTAGTGCCTCACATGCTCCATACATCAAATGACTTGGTAAGAAGAGTAGATGAAATTAATGATGCAGTAGTGTCGCTAGGAATTGTTTTTGAGGTATTTGGTGATGATTCTTTGATAGTAAGAGAATTACCAATATGGCTGCATGACATTGAAGTAGAAGTATTTTTACAAGATTTAATAGATATTTTTAAGAATGATACGGAAATATCTAAGAGTAAGATTAGAAAACATGAAATAGCAACAATGGCATGTCACCATTCAATAAGATTTAATCGTATTTTAAATGAAACTGAAATGAATGAAGTCATTACACAACTTGCGGAATGCGAGCAACCTTATCATTGTCCACATGGTAGACCAACATTTATTTGTATAGATGCAGGTAGATTAGAAAAGGAATTTTATCGATGAAAAAAGTATTAGTACTTGTTGGACCAACAGCAGTTGGTAAAACAAAATTTTCAATAGAATTAGCTAAACGATTCAATGGCGAAATCATATCAGGTGATTCGATTCAAGTGTATCGTGGTTTTGATATTGGCTCAGGTAAAGTTTCAGAAGATGAAATGGATAATATCCCGCATTATTGTATTGATATACTTAATCCTACTGATAATTATAGTGTTGCTGATTTTCAAGAAAACGCACGATTAAAGATAGAAGAAATAACATTAAACAATCATTTACCAATGATAGTTGGTGGGACAGGTCTATATATTAAAGCATGTATTTATGACTATACATTTGAAAAACAACCAGATGAATATCCAGAATTAATACAAAAATATGAAAACTTAAGTAATGAAGAATTAGTAGAATATTTAAATACATTTGATCCTGAACAAGCGAATACAATCCATCAAAACAATAGAAAAAGATTAATTAGAGCTTGTTTGATTTATGATACTTCAAAGATTACTAAATCCGATATCATTGCAAGTCAGGAACATAAACCGGTCTACGATGCCTTTATAGTAGGTTGTACATTACCTAGAGAAAATTTATATCAAAGAATTAATCAACGTGTACTAGGAATGATAGATGCAGGATTAGAGGATGAAATTAAATCGCTACTTGAGCAAGGAGTAACGTTTGATAATCAAGCTATGCAAGGCATTGGGTATCGTGAGTGGGCGCCATATATTAAAAGACAATGTACACTCGATGAGGTAATAAGTGAAATTCAAAAGCACTCAAGACAATTTGCAAAAAGACAGTATACATGGTTTAATAATCAAACCCCAATTCACTGGGTCAGTATGGATGATGAGGATTCTATCAACAAAACAGTTGAACTAATTGAGAAGTGGAGTAAAAGTAGTGAATAATCCGTTAGAAAGAGTTGAATTACTAGTAGGCAAAGATAAAGTAGATGCACTTAGAGTGGCAACTGTTTTAATAGTGGGTGTAGGTGGAGTAGGTTCATATGCTGCTGAGGCATTAGCACGCAGTGGGATTGGTAAACTTATACTTGTGGATAATGATGTAGTAGCCCTTAGTAATTTAAATCGTCAAATACTTGCGACTTTTGAAACGCTAGGTAAAAATAAGACAGATAGTATGAAAGAACGTATCGAATCATACACTAGTGATTGTAAAGTTGTATGTATCAATCAATTTTTTGGAGTTGAATTAGAATATTTGTTCGAACAAAAAATAGATTATGTCATTGATGCAATTGATACTGTAACCGCAAAGATGGATTTAATTGAATTGTGTCATAAATATAATGTTAAATGTATTAGTTCTTTGGGTATGGCGAATCGTTTTGATCCAAGCAAAGTAATTCAAACTACACTAGATAAAACGGCATATGATCCACTTGCTAAAGCATTGAGAAATCTCGCTAAAATCCGAAGGATTAACTATAAAATCCATGTGACATATTCACAAGAAATTCCGTTTAAACAAAATGTTGAAGTCAATCCTGATGGCAAAACTAGAAAAGAAAGAATACCACCAGCAAGCATGATATTTGTACCTGCTGCATCAGGTCTACTTTGTGCTAGTATTGTTATAAGATATCTCTTTAACCAATGTATTAATCAATAAGCTTAATTGTTCCAATTTAGATATAACCTTGGTATAATAAGGCAAATGAAGGGAGCATATTATGATTCTAGAAGAAAGTAATTTCACAGAAATTTATCACAAATATCTCGTGTTTGAAGTAGATGATTTAACAGATGAATGCAAGGACATAGTTAATGTGGATGTTGAAGATTGTTATATGCTTGCCACAGCTATTGTGGATGCTTTAGGTAATTTAATATTTCCTGTATTATCGATTGGTCCATCAGTTGAACATTTTGAAAAGGGTTTAGATATATTAGAACCACTTGCGGAGTTTAGTTCATTTGATATTGAAAAGTATGAGTTTATACCATTTGATCAACCAACATTTAAGATGCAAGTAAAAGCTGCTAGTATCTTTGAAGTAGAGAACTGTTCACAAGAACTTGCGCAAGTTCGTAGAATAAAAGAATTAGATGGTCAAAGAGATCTACATTATCCGGATATTCTTAATGTGCATTTCTTAAGTGATGGGAAGTTTTATCGCTATTTAGTAGAAGCATTAGAGTACAACTCACGTTTTATTGAAGGAAGATTATTACGAGAACCTGAACGAGATATTGGTATTCATCAAAATGATCACGTGGAGGTTGTTCCAGTGATGCTAAATAATCAATTACAACTTGTATCTGCTAATAGTTCTGTTAATATAAATGATGATACATTTGAAAAGTTACGTGACTTTGTGAATGAAATATTAGAAGAATATCCAGATATAGAAAAGCGAAAGAAGTCATAAAATGGTACTTTGTACCATTTTATTATGTTAGGAGGCAATTATGAGCAAATCATCAACAAGAATCTTTACATGTCCAAAATGTGGGAAAGAATACGAAATTCAAATTTGGGAAAGTATTAATGTTGAACAAGACCCAGATTTAAAAGAAAAGTTATTTCACAATGAGGTATTCAAAGTAGAATGTCCGCATTGTCATGATGTATATCAAGTTTTATACCCTTGTTTGTACCATAACCCTGAAACTAAAGTTATGGTATGGTTAGTGGATGAAAAAATCGAAAAGGAATTAATTGAAAACACTAAATTAAAATTTGACTATATTTCTGGATATAAATATCGTTTTTGCAAGAAGATTATGGAATTTGTAGAGAAGATAAGAATTCTTGAAGATGGTTTAGATGATCGTATTGTAGAAATGGCAAAAATGTTTTGTGAGAAACAAATTGTAGACTCTAAAAAAGTGACAATGGATGACATTGATTACACAATTTACAATACATCAAGAGATGATTCTGTAGAGATTGTTTCGATGGTAAAAGGAGAGTTAGTGCGTATGCAACTTAACTACTTAGAATTTGAAGAAATATTTTTAAGAGAAGAAGATGCTTATGAAACAGAAGTTGATCGTTTTGAAAGAGTAAACCGTAATTGGATGCTTGAAAGAGCGACAAGAGAATACGTTAAAAATATGAATTAGTGAAGGACGAAAGTCCTTTTCTATTTAAAAAGCTGTCTATAATTTTTTATAAACAGCAGTCATTTTTTAGAATCATTAAATTCATCATGTAGTTTTATATATTTATTAAGCTTATCAATTTTGATTTTTAATTCATTATATGATTGATTCGAATTATTAATATAAGTATATTTTTTATATAAAATGAGTTGATTCAACAACAAAATAGAAGCACATATTATAATAAAAATATTTAGATTCATAAATATAATAATTATTAATAAAAGTAATGGAATTATAATATAGTTTAAGATTTCGTTAGATTCAGTGTGGGGTGTATTCTTTATATCTGTTTTTAACTGGTCAAGTGTTTTAGTTAACTCTATCTTTGTTTCCAAACATACTTCATCTTCAGGTATAAGTTTGTTTGAAAAATAGAGTTGATAATTAGTTGGATCTTCAAAACATAGGACATAGTATGATTTGCCATTGTATTCAATTTTACGCACGACCTCTAATAAAGATGGAGAGGGAATATTTAAATGAATTGGTTGATTAGTTTCATTATCAACATAATTAAAGTACTTATTAGCATTATCTATACATGCAAGTTTTTGCTTAAAGTAATAACCTCTACTAGATTGAGAATCTTCTAATAGCCAAGTAGTTTGATTAGTCCAACCATAAGGATCAAAGTCATTACTATATACTTTTTGAAGCTTAAATACTGTTATAGGTGTAATTATATGTTTAATGCTCCAGTTAATTACGACACACCACAATTCATTATCTAGAAAACCTATAAAATGATATGTAAGTGAATTTGGGACACGCTTATCCTGGTCAAAATAGATTAATTTTATATTTGTAGAAGGATGATTAAGTAGATTATTCATTTCACCCTGAGTAATATCCCGATCATTTTTTCTATTTCTAAAATGAATGGTACAATTTGCGTTGCTCATAAAATTCTTACGTATATCCGCAACGCTTTCATATAGCCAATGCTTAGGCACAAGGTCAATATTAAAATTATTATTATACATAATCTGTGAATATTGCGTTAATTGTCTGTTAATAAAAATAACCTCTCTTCCATATTTAAATTGTATTTATAGATTAATGATATCATAAACATAATTCGCATAATTGTTAGAATTGTGAAAAGTGATTAGATAAAGATGATGGAATTTCAGAAAAAAACCCTCTTAAAGGGTATAATTTTTTAAAATTCTATCACATTACAACTTCATGATCATTTTATATGATGTTTTCTCAAATCCGTTTTTCTCATAAAAGGCATGAGCGCGCTCTCTTGGAAAACTAGATACTAGTTCTATTTGCGTTGCATTAAGATTACGCGCAGTTTGTACTGCATAATCTAATAATACTTTACCAAAGCCTAATTTACGGTAATCATTATCGATAACTAGTTCAAATATTTCGGACACTATATCAGAATGGTGTAGTTGAGGAACGACATTAAAGTGAATGTAACCGATAGCTTTGTTTTGGTATTTTAATATGTAAATATAATCAAAAGGAGATTGCAATAATTGAGCGTAAATTGTACGAAAATTACTCAAAGAAAAAGTCGTATTTTCAAGTAAATTAGTTAATGTGTATATGATTTCTAAATCAAGGATGGATGCTTCTTGGATATTATAATCTATTTCATTCATAAATTTTTCTCCTTGCAAAACAATTGTAAATCATTTTAAAAAAGTTATCAAAGCATAAAAAAATTAATTCACATAAATTCACACAAAAGAAACATAAATTAATGATAGAACTTTGTTATTATACATATGCAAGAAAGCTTGCCTATACATTGCCCCCTATCAATGTATAGATATATTCTATCCCCTTATATATAAAAAGAGAAAAGGCAGTTTGCCTTTTTTCTTTTGCTTAGAAATAGTATAATAGATTCAAAGTGAGGGACCAATATGAGTTATATATTTTTAGATATTGATGGTACATTATATAGTCCGCAAATCAATGCGGTACCGTATTCAGCGATGGATGCATTAAAACAAGCAAAAGCAAATGGACATAAACTATTTGTATGTACAGGAAGATCTTTGTCAGCTGCTAAATTATTCTTGAATTTAGATGTGGATGGATTTGTATTTAGTGCAGGTGCAGTGGTTTATGTTGAGGGTAAAAGGATACATGATCATTCAATGAGTGAAGAAGAAATAAATAAGTTAATAAAAATTGCTGAGAAATATGAGCTAGGATATTGTTTAGAAGGCAATGCTGGAGCGTATTATGATCCCCGTGCATATCGCCATGTTTTTGAATATTTTTCTAAATCAGCAAAGAATGAAGAAGAAGGTAAACAAATCATGGAAGCAAATTGTTACTATCCTTTAGAGTATCGTGATAAGACTGATAGAATTGCTAAGATATGTTTCTATGCAAATGAAGAAAAATATATTGATCAAATGAAAACAGATTTACCAGCTGAATTTCAAGCCTTAACAACGTTACGCAATCCTAGAATTAGATCTCATTGTGTAGAAATTTCATATCGTACTGAAACTAAGTCAACAGCAGCTAAACTTGTATGTGAGAAGTTTGGAGCTACATTAAAAGATGCAATTGGTATTGGCGATAGTTCTAATGACTTTGAAATGATTAGAGATTGTGGAATAGGAATTGCAATGGGTAATGGTAGTGATGATATAAAGGAAGTTGCTGATTACATAACAACTGAAATTTTAGATGATGGCATTTATAACGCATTAAAACATTACAATATAATATAGGAGGTTTCGCAATGATACATACAGTTACATTGAATCCATCTTTAGATAAAACAGCAAGATGTGAAGAGATAAGTAAAGGGTCACTAAATCGATTAGAAATAATAAGTTATGATATTGGTGGCAAAGGAATTAATGTTTCAAAAACAATACGTGCTTTAAATGGTGTATCAACAGCATACACAATTTTAGGAGGTGCTGTTGGACAAACGATAAGGGAAGTAATGGAATTAGAGTATATGCCATTATTTGCATCTACAATTGAAGAAAACACACGTATTAATTTAAAAGTTATTGATGGACAAGGACACTTAACAGAATTTAATGAAAGAGGTCCAATAGTTGATAAACGAAATGTAATGGAAATTGTTTATGCGCTAAAAGCGAATGTTAAACCGATGGATGTTGTTGTTTTATCTGGTAGTCTTCCTAATGGTGTTAAAGAGAATGCTTATGAAAAAATGGTAACCGAAATGAAAAAATTAGGTGCTGTTGTAATTCTTGATGCATCAGGAGAATCACTAAAGCAAGGTATTAATAGTATTCCAACAATTATAAAACCAAATAAAAAAGAGTTATGTGATTTGTTTGGTGTAGATAAATTAACAAATAGTGAGTGTATAGAAAAAGCGAAAGAACTAGTTGCGAAAGGCATTGTATTAGTAGTTGTATCGTTAGGCAAAGATGGAGCAATCTACGTAACTAAAGATGAAGTGTATCAAGCGATGCCAATCAATGTTAAGACTAAATCACCAGTTGGTGCGGGTGATGCACTTGTAGGTGGTATAGCTTATGGTTATGATCAACACTATACATTAGAAGAAATTATTAAGTATTCAATGGCAACAGCAACAGGTGCAGTTACAACAAATGGTACAAAGCCAGCTGATGCTAAAACGGTTAAAGGATTAATGAAGGGTGTTATCATTAAGAAAAAATAATGAATTTAAACGAAAAAGCTAAACAGCTTAAAATAGATATTCCTGCAATATTCTTGTGTTTTAAAAGTAGTAAAACAGCCTTGTTTCCAAAGATACTAGCAGGTGCAACTATTGCATATGCGTTAT
Organism: Anaerorhabdus sp.; assembly: GCF_036641015.1. Taxonomy (GTDB): domain Bacteria; phylum Bacillota_I; class Bacilli_A; order Erysipelotrichales; family Erysipelotrichaceae; genus Anaerorhabdus. Next base: position 31,573 of record NZ_JAVWFO010000018.1, read on the forward strand.
CTCCAATTGATTTAATACCTGATTTTATTCCAGTGTTAGGTTACCTTGATGATGTAATTATTCTTCCAGCATTGATTGCGTTAACGATTAAGTTTATTCCTAAAGATGAATTTGAACTATATAGAACAGAAGCAG
>NZ_JAVWFO010000019.1:0-5920 GCF_036641015.1 Anaerorhabdus sp.
TTTGTAATTAATCGAGTATTTAAGAATTCTCCTGCCGAAAAAGTAGGTGTTTTACCAGGTGATATTATTAATAAAGTTAATGGGATATCAGTAGAAGGATTAACATCGGAAGAAGTTAAAGCTATGGTAACTGGTGAATCAGGGACTAAGGTATTGGTTGAATTTTTAAGAGAAGGTAAACCTATTGAATTTGAATTAACACGTGCTGAAGTTAATGGTACAGTTTATGGAAAAATGTTAAAAGATGATATCGGGTATTTAGAAATCTATCAATTTGGAGAATCTACAGGTTATGAGGTTGAAGAATATTTAAATTCAATGATTGATCAAGGTATGAAAAAATTAATTATTGATCTACGTGATAATGGTGGAGGATATTTAGATGCATTTGTTGATGTTGTAAGTAAATTTGTTGATAAAGATATTGTGGTTATGCAACAAGAATATGCAGATGAAAGTATTCGTGAAACTATTTCAAAAGAAGGAAAATACGAAGGTATTGAAGATATCGTAATTCTAATTAATGAACAAACAGCGAGTGCATCAGAGGTATTAACGCTAGCTCTTAGCGAACTAAGGGATGATGTAACTACCGTAGGTACTACTAGTTATGGTAAAGGTACTGTTCAAGTTACTCAACCATTTAGCGATGGTTCAGCAATTAAATATACTACCTCAAAATGGCTATCACCAAGTGGTAAGTCAATTGATGGGGTAGGAATCAAACCAGATGTTGAAGTAAGACTTCCAGATGTTCTATATGAAGCTTATGTACCAATGGAAGATAATGAGTCATATACTTTAGACGAAGTGTCTGATTATGTAAGAATCATGCAAGAAGGATTAGAGTATCTTGATTATAAAGTTAATCGTACAGATGGTTACTTTGATAATTCTACAGTTAATGCATTAAAACAGTTTGAAAAAGATAAAAACATACTTGTTGATGGAATTTTGGATAAAGGTACATTTGAAGTTGTAATATCAAGTGTTATAAGAGAATACTCATTAAATGAAAGTAAAGATATACAATTAAATACTGCAATCGATTTAATTAGTGCAGATAAAGAGTAAACTAGAGAAATCTAGTTTTTTCTTGTGGTAAACTTAGAAGTATAAGGAGAAATATGATGGAAGTAGAAATAATAAGAAAAGCATTAGAAAGTGATAGAATGGCGATTGCGGTGATTAATGCAAAAGCTTTTAGCAATGATTGGAGTTTACTGGATAATGATTCTAATAAGGTAGCGCGAGCACTATTTAATGGAATTAACATAGATGTATATTATGTTGCATGTATTGATGATAAAATTGTTGGCTTCTTATCTTATGTTACAGAAAATCAAAGAGCGTTGGCGATTGATTCAAAGAGTTTTCAAAAAGTTAAGGGTTTCTTTAAAGGATATGCTATAGCAATGATGCTTAAAAATGAGTTTGAAGAACCGTTGCATTTAAAAAAATCACAAGTTTACATAGATATATTGGGAATAGATCCTGATTATGCACATAGAGGAATAGGAACAAAACTGATTCAATATTTGATAGACAATAGTAACTTTGAAGAATTTAGTTTAAAAGTTACTAATATTAATATGAATGCTATACAATGTTATAGAAAAAATGGTTTTGAAGAGTATAAAAGAGAAAAAGTAAAATATCCAAAGCAAATGGGATTTGAAGAGTATATTTATATGGCAAGAGCAAAATAGTATCAACTTGAATAAAATTCATGTATAATGTTGTCCTATATGTTAAAATATTAAAGGAGGGCAAGAAATGACTGAACATAAATTTGAATTAGTAGCTAAATACAAGCCTACCGGAGATCAACCAACTGCAATTAAAGAATTAGTACAAGGTATTCGTGATGGAAAACATGAACAAGTTCTTTTAGGTGCAACAGGAACAGGAAAGACGTTTACAATTGGAAACGTTATTGAGCAAATAAATAAACCTACATTAGTTTTCGCACATAATAAAACATTAGCGGGGCAATTATATTCGGAGTTTAAGGAATTGTTTCCAAATAATAGGGTAGAATACTTTGTATCAAACTTTGATTTCTATCAACCTGAAGCTTATATGCCAAAAACAGATACTTACATAGAAAAGAATGCAATGACTAACGATGAGTTGGATATGTTAAGAATGGCTGCATATAATTCAGTGCTTGAAAGAAGAGATACAATTATTGTCGCTTCTGTTGCGTGTATCTATGCATCAAGTGATCCAAATCAATATAGAGATATGTTTTTTACTATTCGTGTTGGTGAAAAAATAGATAGACAATCATTATTGCGAAAATTAATTGAAAGACAATATCAAAGAAATGATATTGATCATCAACGTGGAACTTTTAGGGTGCGTGGGGATGTAATTGAAATTACTTTAGGGCATACAGATCAATATTCACTAAGAATAGAAATGTTTGATGATGAGATTGAAAGAATACTTGAGGTAGAACCAATTACAGGAAAAATAATGAATGGATATACAGTGTATATCATTTTCCCAGCAACAGGTTATGCTAGACCAAAAGAAAATATGTTACGTGCATGTATTGAGATTGAAGAAGAAATGAAAGCACGAGTAAAAGATTTGCATAATCAAGGAAAATTACTTGAAGCTCAAAGACTTGAACAACGTTGTACTTTTGATATTGAAGCTTTAAGAGAGTTTGGAGTATGTCCAGGTATTGAAAACTATTCACGAGAAATAGATAATCGTAAACCAGGAGAAAGACCATTTAATTTATTTGATTATTTCCCGAAAAATGATTTCTTATTAGTGGTTGATGAAAGTCATGTATCACTGCCGCAAATTAGGGGTATGTATAATGGTGATAAAGCACGTAAAGAAACATTAGTTGAGTATGGATTTAGATTGCCAAGTGCTTTGGACAATAGACCAATGCGGTTTAGTGAATTTGAAGAAATATTCCCTCAAGCTATCTATGTGTCAGCAACACCTGGAGATTATGAGTTACAAAAAGTAGATAATAAATTTGCTGAACAAATTATTCGTCCTACTGGATTATTAGATCCTGAAATTTCGGTTCGACCAACACGTGGACAAATTGATGATATAACAGATGAAATTAATACTTGTATTAAAAATAATGAACGTATACTAATCACAACGCTTACTGTTAAGATGGCAGAGGATTTAACTGACTATTTAAAGAAGGCTGATTATAAAGTAGCTTATTTACATCATGAAACTCAAACGTTGGAACGTATTGAAACAATTCGTGATTTAAGAAGAGGTAAGATTGATATACTTGTTGGAATAAACCTATTAAGAGAAGGTATAGATATACCAGAAGTAGCGTTAGTTGTGATATTAGATGCGGATAAAGAAGGATTCTTGCGTTCTCAAAGATCGCTTATTCAAACAATAGGTCGTGCTGCACGTAATGAACATGGGCGAGTTATTATGTATGCAGATCGTATGACGAATTCAATGCAACTTGCGATTGATGAAACATATCGACGTCGTAAAATTCAAGAAGCATATAATGTTGAACATGGAATAACACCAACGACTATTAAGAAAGATATACAAGATGCAGTTCATGGTAAAGAAACTCAAGAGATGGCTGCGAAGTTTATTAAGAAGAAATCAAAAGTTGGCAAGAAAGAAAAACAAGAACTAATTGCGAACCTAGAAAAAGAAATGAAAGATGCTGCAAAAGTATTGGATTTTGAAAGAGCTGCTGAATTACGAGATATTTTAATTGAAATAAAAGGTGAATAAATAAAGAGACCGATGGATAATCCATCGGTCTTATATTAAGTATTTTTAGTTATTGGTATGATAATTCTAGTTGTAAATAGTATACTATCTGATTCGAAGAAACATTCGCCGTTATGCTTATCAATTATTGCTAACATACTCTTTGTACCAAAACCATGGTCATTTTTCTTAGCTTTGGGCAAATTATTCTCAAATGCTATTTCGCCTGAGTAAGTGTTTTCAATAAGAATAAGAAGCATGTTTCTACGTATCATAGATTGTACTTTAACTTGTCTTTGATTTTTATCATCAATGGAACTTGCAGCGTTAATAGCATTTTCCAATGCGTTGGATAATAATGTACAAAGTTCGGTATCATCTATTGGTAATTCATTTGGTAAGACAATTTCGGTTGTAAATTGGACATCGTTTTTTAAAGCACGTGTTTTGAATGATGATAATATGAGGTTTACAGTTTCATTCTCACAGAATTGTTGAGGTGTAATAGACTCAATGTTTTTTTGAGTTATTTTTATGTAGTCTATTGCTTTATTAATTTCATTAGTATTTAAGTAATTACTTAAAAGAGCGAAATGATGTCTCATGTCGTGTCTATATATAACAGCTTGTTCCTGCATATATTTAAAATCACGAAGGTTTTGTTTTGCGGCATCTATCTCTAGTGAAATAATATTGTTTTCATATCGTAATTTTTGTTTTTCCATAGTTCCGCGAAAAACATCTGTAAGTAGGAAATAGGCTGCTAAAACAATTAAGAAGAATAAGATACGAATATGCATTGAGTCATTTGTAAGGGTGTATTTACCAAAATAGTAAGCAGATATATTATAGAGAATTGGAATAATGCAAAACTTTAAAATACTCGCGTTATCTAAATGTTCAATTGCATAATTGAAACTAGATTTCATTAAATAATATACACAGAATAATAAAACTAAAAAGGTAATGATGAGACATAAGATCATTGTAAGGATATGTTCTTTACCAAGTGAAGGAATAATTATTCTGATAATTAATTGAAAAGGAAAAGCTAAAAAGATTGCGGACAATAAAGCGAAAATAGTTTTTAAATAACCATATCTAGATATCGTACAAAAGATTATAAAAATGGGGAGCTGTACAAGAACAGGGTATAGTTTTGTAAATTTATTGATACCCATGGTAACTGCTAAAATGGTTGCAGTAGCTATAACTAATGTTACTCCTCCCCATAATACAACTTTCTTAAAGGTTGATAGTTCTAGCGGATTAACATCTAATAACATAGCAATACATATAGATGCAAAAAATATAATTAAAGCTGATGAAATCAAGTTAATAATAACCATTATTCTTCCTCGCTCTCACTGAATAGATATTTGGTAAAAGCAACTTTTGTTTGAGTGTAGCAATTTCGTGATACCGGGATATGCCGATTTATATCAGTGCTAATACCTTTTGAAGATATTTCACGAACGTGTTGAAAATTTACTATATAAGAGCGATGTGTTTTTGCAAAAGCCTGATTAGCTAGTAATTTTGTTTCATAATCAGCAAGATATCCAAAAACTTCACGAATTGCTCCATTAATTAAATAAAATCGTACTCTACGATTCATGACTTCTAAATATACTATTTCTGAAAATGGAATTGCAAATATATTACCTTCCGATTTTAAGTATAGTACGGGTTCTTGTTTTAAATCATTTAAGTATAAATTATCTAGAATGGGGAATAAGTCTTCCTTAGTTATGGGCTTTAATAGATAGTTAGTTGCATTAACACGATAACTTTCTACAGCGAATTCAGATGAAGATGTTAAAAAAATAATTTTTACGTTTTTATTTCTTGACCGGATTTCCTTTGCTACAGAAATACCAGTCATTCCAGGCATTAGTATATCTAAAAACAACAAATCAAATGTATGATTTGAAAGTGAATCTAAGAGTAAGCTCCCGCAATTAAAAGACGTAAATGTAAGTGCTACTTTATGTTCTTGCTGATATCGAGTTAGTAATGAACCGATGTGAGCGAGTTCTTGTTCGTTGTCTTCGCAAATGGCAATTCGCATAACGTTTCAACTCCTCTTTTTTGTCATATTTATTATTAATATATCATGCGTATATGTCATTTACAATCAATGTTTCCCACTAGTGTAGCAAAAACTACATTTCGCGCGCTATTT
>NZ_JAVWFO010000019.1:6020-10786 GCF_036641015.1 Anaerorhabdus sp.
CCAGATGGTGACTTTACAGCAGAACAAATCTTAGAAAAATGCAATAGCGAAAACTAAGTATAATCAATATTAAATTAAAAGATTAATTCTTATCTATGTTAGGGATTAATTTTTTTAATTTTACAATTCTTAAGATTTTGTTAATTTTTTCGCTAGTGGGTGGTATTGGTAGACCAAATAAGGTAAAATAATGAGGAAGTGAGGTAATATGCAATGAATGATAAAAAAGATTTTTTAAGTTCACTAGCAGAAGAACTAGAAGAAGAAAAAAAAGGCGTAAGTCATGATGATTTAGAGATTTTTCATCCAACAGATAAGAAAACTGATGAATTACGAAATTATAAAGATTTAGATTATGATTTCAAGAGTACTAAATCTGTTGAAAAAACACCTAAAGTAGAACCACAACCACAAAGAACGGTTATTCCAGAGGCAAAAAAGGTTGCGCCACAACCGGCAACAGCTGTCCCTGTCAGAAAAGCTTCTTTAAAAGATGGTAAAGAGCCTCATAGCTTTCAACAAGAAAAATTGGAAAAAATTGAAAAGAAACCAATTAAAATTGATCCAAAGGTAATGATAGCGGGAATAATAGCACTATTGGTTATCATTGGGGCTGTTTGGTATTTCGTTTTTGCACCAAAAATTCCAATGCCTAATTTTGTTGGAAAAACAATTAATGATGTAGGTGCTTGGGCTAAACAAAACGATATTCCAACATCAAATATTATTATGAATACTGAATTCAGTACGGAATTTGATAAAGATGTAATTATATCTCAGGACAAAGCAGAAGGTAAAAAGATAAAAGATACTACTCCATTAGCGTTTGTAGCATCTAAGGGTGCAGATCCTGATGAACAAGTTGAATTCCCAGACTTAATGAATATGACTTATTCTGAGATTAAAGAGTGGATAGATACCAATAAATTATCTAAAACAAAAATTAACACACAATACAATACCATTGTAGAAAAAGATTTAGTTATTAACTATGATTTGAAAACTGGTACTGAAAGTGGCTTTACAAGAGGTTCTAGTTTGACAATTAACATCTCTAAAGGACCAGCTCCTGCAGGAACTGTAGCGGTTGATAATTTTGTTGGAAAAACATATGCAGAACTTGAACAATGGGCTAATTCAAAGAAAATTGTATTAGAGAAGACAGAAGCATATAGCGATACAGTAGAAGTAGGTAAGATTATTTCTCAAGGAGTTAAAGTTGGGGAAAGCCTTGAAGAAGGTGGAAAACTACCTGTTGTTGTATCAAAGGGTAAAGCGGTTAAGATTCCTAACTTAGTTGGATATACTAAAGAAATGTTAGAGGTATGGGCTGCTACCCCAGATAATAAAGTTACTATAGTTAAAAAAGAACGTTATGACTCAGCTGCTGAAGGAAACGTTATTGCACAATCAATCACTGCCGGATCACAAGTCGATCAAGGGTCAGTTTTAGAACTTACTATTTCTCTATACATGCCTCAATTAGAAACAAATAGTCGTCAATGGTATGGTAAGGATTATTTGGAATTAACTAAATGGGTTGATGATGCAAATGCAAAAGGAGCTAGTTTAGCTACAGGATCTTGGGCAGGAACAACATGTTCTGATGAATATAAAACACCAGGTCAAATTATTGAATATACTTGTTTAGATTCAGGTGGATCAATACTATCCACAGGCGGAAATGGATGTTCAAGACCATTACCAATAAATGCAAAGATTTCGATGAAAGTTTCTTCAGGGGCATGTACAGTGCAACCTACAAAGAAGTCATTTAAGTATACTGGACAAGATTATGATTTATTTAAAGCGTTGTGTGGTGCAAATGGCATTACGATTAGTCTAATAGAAACAGTTGTTACTAATACTGATGATATTGGAAAATATGAAGTAATGGACTCTGCTGGTAATTTAATAAGTATTGATACTACATTAACTGAAGGCACTTCTATAATTGTTAAAGTAAATGTAGCGCAACCAGCAGTATCACCTGCTACTTAAAATAGAAAGAGGATAAAATATGAATTTTCTAAGTCGTGCATGGCGTTATGTATCACGTAGAATTTCAAAATCTATATTACTAGGAATAACATTCTTTATGATTGGTAACTTAGTTCTTATAGGTTTAGGAATTAGTGATGCGGCAAATAATGCAAAAATATTAACACGTAAATCAATGCGTGCTGTTGTTAACTATGAAGTTGATAATGAGAAATTTTGGCAATACACTGATTCACTAGAATCAGATGAAGAGCGTAATGAAGCATATAAAAACTATCCATCAATTAATAGAGAACTTGCATTGAAGTTTGGTGAAGATGAAAGAGTAAAAGCTTTAAACTATTCAGCGACAACTACAATGTATTCAGATGGATTTGATAACGTTCCTTTAGGTAACGAAGAAAAGAAAGCTGAAAATAATGGTGGCGGCGGCGGAGCTGTCACTATGATGGATGGCCAAACCTATGAATATAAAGAACCAAATATTATGATTCAAACAAATATTATTCCTACAATGATTGAATTCACTGATGATACGAATGTAATTGTTGAAGGAAGAATGTATAGCCAAGAAGACATTGATAACGCAAATAAAGTTGCAGTAATAACTAAAGAACTTGCGGAAACAAATGGACTTACTGTAGGAGATACAATAGTTTTAAACAGTCAACAAGGTGGAGCTATGGATGTTTATTATGCAGACATGGGTATTACATTAGATATGACAAAAATGGAATTAGAAATTGTTGGTATTTATACAACTAAAGCAGATGTAGATCCTAATGATCAAAGATTTGAGTGGATGGCACCATATGAATCACCAAAAAACTTTATATTAATTCCAGGAAGTACTTTAGCAGAATTTAATTATACAATTGCAAAAGCAAGCTACGATCATTATCTAGCTCAAGGACAAACGGATTTTATACAAACTGAACCTACTTTAGAAAGTTCTTATTATGCAAATAAAGTAGTTTATTTGCTAGAAGATCCTCTAAAGGTTGATTCATTCGTTGAAGATTATCAAGGTGAATTAGAAGAATATACATTCTTAAATGCAAACAATGAACAATTTAAGAAATTAGCAAAACCATTAGATACATTATCATTCTTTGCGAATGTAATTGTTTGGATTGTTACGTTAAATGCAGTAGTTATTATTTCATTAGTTACAGCATTAACATTAAAAACACGTGAATTTGAAATTGGAGTATTACTAGCGCTTGGTGTAAGTAAGGTTAAAGTTGTATTGCAATTATTTACAGAGTTGATCATTATTGCTGTGCTTGGATTTACACTAGCAGTAGGATCGGGCAGTTTAATTGCAGGAAAAGTTGGTGATATGGTTCTAGATTATCAACAAAGTAATCAAGAAGAAGAGATTACCACTGACAATAACTACACTTGGGTAGGTGATCAAAACTACTTTACAGAAGTAACACAGGAACAAATCTTAAGCCAATATCATGTAACGATTAGTCCTTGGTTAATTATTCAAATCTATGTATTAGGAATCGGAGTAGTATTTATTAGTATTGTTATTCCTTCTGCAATGATTATGAGACTTAATCCAAAGCAAATCTTACTAGCCTAAGGAGGAAGATATGGGAGTAATGTTAAAAGTAGAAAACATCAACTATGGTTATGTAGATGGTGGATATAGAAGAGAAATATTAAAAGATTTAAGCTATGAATTTGAAGAAGGTCAGTTCTATACAATTCTTGGACCCTCAGGTAGTGGTAAGACAACTTTATTAAGTATTCTTGCAGGACTTGATAAACAAGAAAGTGGTTCTGTTTACTACAAAGGTGAGTCGCTAGATAAACTTGGATTATATAAATATCGTCGTAACAAGATTGGTGTAGTATTCCAGGCGTATAACTTGATTCAATATTTAACTGGTATTGAAAATATTGAATTAGCTATGACTGAAACTGATAATAAAATGCCAAAGAATCAAAAAGAAATTGGTTATGCATTACTTGAAAAATTTGGTATTGTTAAAACTAAAGCAGATCGTTTGGTTACTCATTTATCGGGTGGGGAACAACAACGTATTGCAATTGCAAGAGCACTTGCTTCTAACGTAGATTTAATCTTTGCGGATGAACCTACAGGTAATTTAGATAGTGCAACTGAACAAGAAATCATTAGCATTTTTAGAATGTTAACTGAAAAATTTGGTAAAACGGTTATCGTAGTTACACATAGTAACGAAGTATCAAAATTATCAGATCATCGTGTATTCTTACAAGAAGGTAAACTTCAAGATATAGACTAAGAGGTGGCGCAAGTCACTTCTTTTTTTGTCTTTGTATATGAGGTAGCTAAAATAAAAATACTATTAAGTAGCCTCTTAACAATGATGTTTCTAAGTTATCTAACTATAAATTATTACTGGTAAATAAAAAATAGTAAATTTAGTGTAATAAACGGTTAAAAAATTGTTTTTTTCTTGTATAATAAGTGATGAGAAGCAAATTTGTAGAGTGTATGCGGGAGAGATAAATTTATGAAAAGGAATTCGTCTAAAGTAATTCGGTGGGGTTTAATAGTGACAATTGTTTTAGGGACTCTTTTCATTATGGGTGGTTTTATTGTAAAAGAAACTAAAGATGATTTAGATAGCCAAAATAAACAATTTTTAAATGAGATAGCTATTTTAAATGCAAATGCAATTGAAAAGATGGTAAATCAAGAAATTGATAAAATTGCAGCTATTTCAAATATTGCAGGCGGTATAGATGAGTTTAGTATAGAAAAA
>NZ_JAVWFO010000019.1:10886-17195 GCF_036641015.1 Anaerorhabdus sp.
AAATTGGAAAAATTAGCGTATATAGATCCTTTATTAAATTGTAATAATATTAATAAATTTAGAATTTTAGTGAAAGATAAATTAGCTAATTATAAATCTGATTTGTATATGGTTAGAATTGATGTTGATAATTTTAAAATGATCAATGATATGTATAGCTACTCTGAAGGTGACTTTGTTTTATTTGAAATGAATAAGTTAATTTCAAAGATTTTAACAAATGAAGATTTATATTGTCATGAGAGTGGTGATAACTTCATGTGCTTGGTAAAGCGCAATTCGGATGAAGAAGTTATAGCGATGGGTACTGAATTTAGAAATAGTTTTAAAGAAGAATTAAATAAAGGTAGTAAGCAATATAAAGTTAATTTTACAACGGGGGTATATAAAATACCTGTAAATGAAAAAGACGTTGGGCTAATTATGGATAGAGCTACTATGGCGCATCAAATGGCAAAACAACAAGAGTCAGAACGCAAATTCAGTTTCTATATAGAAAAAATGCGTAAAAATGCAATTTCAGAAAAGGAAATTGAAAACGTTATGTATGAAGCTCTACATATGAATGAGTTTCATGCTTACATCCAACCTAAGATAAATATCGAAACAGGTAAGATGGTGGGTGCTGAGGCGCTAGTTCGTTGGATAAAAGATGGTAAAGTGATTACTCCAATAGATTTTATACCATTATTTGAGAAAAATGGATTCATTGTTAACATAGATATGTTTATACTGGAAGAAGTGTGTAAGATGCAAAGAGATTGGCTATCAAGGGGCATAACTCCGTTACCAATTTCTGTGAATCAATCTAAAGCATTAATCTATGGAGAAGGATATGTAAAACGGTTAGAAGAAATAATTAAAAAATATGATTTACCTCCTCATCTTGTCGAACTTGAATTATTGGAAACTATTATCCATGAAAATATTGATGAGTTTGGCAAAATATGTAGCGAATTAAGATCTAAGGGATTCTTGGTTTGTGTAGATGATTTTGGAAGTGGATATTCTTCGTTTAACTTATTGAAGGATATCGAGGCAGATGTGCTAAAAGTAGATAGAGAGTTTTTAACGGATGCTGAAAATAGTAAACGTGCTGAATTTATCTTAAGTAACATTGTGTCTCTTGCAAAAGGATTGAAAATGTCTGTTGTGGTTGAAGGGGTAGAAACAATCGAACAAGTTAACTTATTAAAACAGTTATCATGTTATATTGCACAAGGTTTCTACTATGCTAAACCAATGCCGAAAGCAGAATTTGAAGAATTGTTAACAAAATAAACTAGATCTCACTTGTAAAAAGGTGAGATTTTTAATTTGACAACACGATAATATGTGTTATGATGTCTTATATAAAAGAGATGTCATAACACGTATTATAAAATGTGTGATATAATGCAGATATACAGCGGAGGAAATTATGAGCAATTTACATAATAATGTTGCATCACCTTTATATCAACAGCTTTATGATGAGATCATGGAGAAAATCACAACTGGCGAATATCCGGTAGGGAGTCAAATTCCTTCAGAGGAACAGCTTAGTCAAATTTATAAGATAAGTCGTATCACAGTACGAAGTGCGATACAAAAACTTTGTGATGATAATGTACTTGTAAAGAAACATGGTAAAGGAACATTTGTATCATTACCAGTTTATGTCGAAAGTGTAAGTGCCGAAGGAAGTTTTACAAAATCGTGTATACAAATGGGTAAAGTCCCTAGTACAGAAGTTATATCTAAAGGTTTGAAAAGTGTTGATAAAAGAATTTGTGAGAACTTAAACATTAATGATCAAGAAAAAGTTATTCATATTCAGCGTTTAAGATTCATTGATGGTAGAGCAAGCATGATAGAAGAAGATTACTTTATTTCTGATTTTAATTTCATGTTGAATAAAGATATTGAGCAACAACCCTTACTTGATGTAATAAGGGAGAATACGGGTAATACAGCTAAATTCTTTGATGATGTTATAGAAATAAAATATGCTACAAAAGAACAAGCAAAGAATTTAGATTGTGTAGTAGGAACACCATTACTTTATATTAGCCAACTAGTAGTAGGCGATATGAATCAAGTTCTATATTATAACGAGCAATATATTCGTACTGATATATATAAATTTTCAGTTAGATCTAGTAACAAATAACGACTATTAAATTTGAGAAAAATTAATCTTATAAAGATGTTTTTATTGCGCCCAAAAGAGGAGGAAATATGAGAAAGTTAATTTTAGCATCACATGGACATCTAGCGGAGGGAATGAAAGATGCCGCTAAACTAATTACTGGACATCTAGCAGAAGAGATAGAAACGTATTGCTTATTGCCAGGAGAGGCTCCATCGGATTATGCAGCAAAATTAGTTATCGAAGTACAAAATAATCCAGAAATGGAATTTGTAATTGTTACTGATTTGTATGGAGCAAGTGTTTGTTCAGCGATGGTGCCGTTAACACTTTATCCGAATGTTAAGTTATTTACGGGTTTATGTTTATCAATGGTGCTAAATTTATTGTTAAGTTATATTGATCCATTAACAACACTTAATATTGAGGAAATAGTACAGGAAACAAAAGATGGAATAAAATTCATAGAATTTGAAAAACAATCAAATCAAGTCGAAGATGACTTTTAGAAAGAGGAAGAAAAATGAATAAAGACTTTCTATCACTTTTCCAAAATGAAAAACCAATTATTGGAATGATTCATTTAAAAGGAAATGATGATGAAGATGTATTTGAAAGAGCTAAAAAAGAAATAGATATTTATATCGACAATGGAATTGATGGCATTATTCTAGAGACATATTTTGGAAATTATTACCAATTAGAAAGAATACTAAAATATGTTGAAGATAGTAAACTTTCAATACCGTATGGTGTTAATTGTTTAAATGTTGATCATTTGGGGTTTCATTTAGCGAATAAGTATCATGCACAATTTGTGCAAATTGATTCTGTTATAGGACATGTTAAGGAAAGGGATGAGCCTTCATTGCATGAATTCTTTAAACTTGAAAGAGAAAATTCTAATGCGTGTCTTATTGGAGGAGTTAGGTTTAAGTATCAGCCAGTATTATCAATTCATACCGTTGAAGATGATTTGAAAATTGCGATGAGTCGATGTGATGGAATTTGTGTTACTGGTGAAGCAACTGGTGAAAATACATCAATTGAAAAAATTAAACAGTTCAAAGAAACTGTTAAGGATTTTCCAATAATTGTTGCGGCAGGTATAACTAAAGAAACATTAGAAGAACAGCTAAGTATCGCAGATGCGGCAATCATTGGAAGCTACTTTAAAGATACACGTATTGATACAGGTGATGTTTGCGTAGAACATGTTAAAGAAATTACTGATATTGTGAAAAAAATGAGAGGTTAATAAAATGATAAAACTAGTTAGAATTGATCACCGATTACTTCATGGTCAAGTTGCCTATGCATGGACAAAGAGCTTAGGTACTGATTGCATTCTAATTGCCAATGATGAAGTAGCAAAAGATAGTCTTCGTAGTTCGGTATTAAGAATGGCGGCTCCTAGTGGTGTAAAATTAGTTATTAAAAGTTTAGAAGATTCAATCACTGCATTGAATTCAGGTGTAACTGATAAATATCATTTGATGATAATTCTAGAGTCAATTAAAGATGCAAATGAACTTACTAAACATGTTCCATCAATTAATAAAGTTAATCTTGGTGGTGTAAAAACCGAAGAAGGTAAAAAACAAATATCAATGGCGGTATTCGTTTCACCAGAAGAAGTTATACAACTAAAAGATATGAATCAACGTGGTATTGCAGTTGAAGTAAAAATGATACCGGAAGATAAGGGTCAAGATGTAATGGACCTTATTAAATAAAAAGAGGAGGATAGTAAAAATGGTAGTACAAGCGTTATTGATTTTCTGTATTGCTGCCTTTGGTTATTTGAATAGCTTCTTTGCTAGTTCAAACATTGGTAGACCACTAGTTGTTTCTACATTAGTGGGATTCGCTTTAAACGATTTAAGAACAGGTATTATTGCAGGTGCAACATTAGAACTTGTTTGGTTGGGTGCTTTCCCAATTGGGGCAAGTAATCCACCAGATTATACTTCTGGTGCAATTCTTGGAACTGCATATGTTATTTTAACAGGTGCAGATGTTGCTTCAGCGGTATTATTAGCTGTTCCAGTAGCAACGTTGACAGCACTTTTATCAAACTTTATGATGATGTTTGTTGTTCCTATTATAGGACATAGGGCAGATCGTTATGCAGATAAAGGTGATTGCAATGGGGTCGATATGATGCATTATTTAGCAATTGTGGTACAAATAATTCCACAAGCAGGGATTGTCGCTTTAGCATTCTATTTTGGCCAACCAGTCATTGAGACAGTTATTGCAAGTATTCCACAATGGTTAAATAGTGGATTAAATTATGCGACAGGATTAATTCCAGCGATTGGGTTTGCAATGATTGCTAGAATGATTATGAATAAGCAATTAGCATGTTTCTTATTCTTAGGTTTCTTATTATGTGCATATTTAAATATGCCAATCATAGGTCTTGCAGGAATTGGGGCATGTATCGTAGCATTCTTATATTTCAATGAAAAGAAAAATAACACAGTAGTAATGGATGGGGGTGTACAAGATGACAATGAGTTCTAATAGTATGAAAAAACTAACTAAAAAAGAATTGAATCAAATCTTTATTCGTTCTTGTCAATTAGATATTTCTTGGGACTATGAACGTCAACAACACATTGCTTATTCTTATGCACTAACACCAGTTGTACGTAAGTTATATCCTAATAAAGAAGATGTAGAAAAGAGAATTGAAGCATTAAGACGTGGATTAGAATTTATGGCTATTACACCACAAATTTCTCCATTGTTAATGGGTATTAACGCAGCAATGGAAGAAGAAAATGCTAACAATAATAACTTTGATGGCAATTCAATAAATGCAGTTAAAACATCATTAATGGGGCCATTAGCGGGTATTGGAGATTCACTAATTCCAGGGACATTAAGAATTATTGCAGCAGGGATTGCAATCTCATTTGCATCTGCAGGAAATATTCTTGGCCCTATTCTATATTTATTAATATTTAATATACCAGCATTTATTATTCGTTATTATAGTTTAAAATTTGGATATTCATTTGGTTCAAGTTTCATTGAAAAAATTGCAAAAACAGGTATTATGAATAAGGTGTCTTATTATGCAGGTATTATTGGATTAATGGTTATTGGTGGAATGATTTGTCAACAAATATGGCTAGATTTACCAATTATGGTAGGTAGTGGAGATTTTGCACAACCATTAACCTATTATCTTGATCAAATTATGCCTTGTTTAATCCAATTATCTGTATTTGGATTTATGTATTGGATTATTGGTAAAAAAGTTAAAACAACTACAATCTTATTATCACTAGTAGTTGTGTGTTGTGTTGTATCATTTATCTTTGGGTTATAAGTTTAAATGCTGAGAAATCAGCATTTTTATATTTTCATAATAATGTAAAAGTAATTAGTTTATAACCGCTATATAACCTTGATGTTAGAAAATATAAATGTAAAAAAATAATTAACTCTTTATTTATCATTAGTTATTATTTTGGCGAAAGTAAGCGAAATACTTTATCGTTATTTTACCTCACCGTATCTATGTAAAAATGTCTAATCACCAGTTAGACATTTTTGCTTTATTAGGGGTATTATTTATAAAGAGAATTCTTCCTTATAGATTTCAATTCCGGATTTAGCTTTTGTTTTGACTGCATACATAGCGAGATCTGCTTTTTTAATTAGTTGTGATTTATTGTTGTCCAAAGTGTCAATAAATGAAATTCCTAAACTTGCAGATACTTGAACTGATTTATCAATTGCTGTTGTAATTGAATTTATTTTATTTAAAATACTTTCAGCAATCATCATTACATTTTCTTTGTTTTCATAGTTACTAATAAACAATAAAAATTCATCACCACCTAAGCGTGATATGTGTACTGTTTCAGTGGCTTCACTGCGCAATACTTTAGCAACTGATATTAATACATCATCACCATAATCATGTCCTAAACTATCGTTAATATATTTGAAACCGTCTAAATCAAGTAGTATACAGGCTTGGTTTTCTTGAGTATTTAATAAATTATCCATTACATTGTATATTGCATTCCGATTAGGTAATAAAGTTAAAATATCGGTTTTGGCAGATTCTTCTAGACGCTGATAGCTATGACTTAAATTATCAGTCATTTGATTTACGTTATCACATACTAATTTAAATTCGTCTTTACCATTATATG
>NZ_JAVWFO010000019.1:17295-20647 GCF_036641015.1 Anaerorhabdus sp.
AGTATTGCCATCATAATCAAGTACATATAGATAACCTGAACTTCCAATCTTTAATTCTCTGATGTAGTGATTTATATAATTTAAATTAATTTTTTGAATAAGTGCACCAACGATCTCATTTCTATCATTAGCAATAGGTGCGAACATTAGAATTTTTTTTACACTATCATCTGGTATTATTTCGTAATATACATCTGTTGATGATTCTGATGCGTTATAAGGTGCGTATGGATAAACATCGTAGATAAACTTGTTAACTGAGTCAGCTTTTGATGAAGCTAAAATTTTAGCAGTTTTATCTACGATAATTGATTCTTCAACATAGTCGTTAGTTGTAACTGTAACATCTAATATATCTTTAACAGATTGTTGTAGTGAATTAACAGTGTCGATGTCATTGTTGTTATAGGCATCTAAGTAAAGTGAGTTAATTTCTAGTTGAGAAGCATATTCTAAAGTAGAACTCTGTTCGTAGTAAAAATCTTCTAGATGCTTAGAGGCAGCTTTAGACTGATTTGATAAAATCATATTATAGTTGCTTAAAGAATAATTAGTTATTAAAAAATATGAAATAACCCCAATAATGAGTATTGGAAGAGTTGACATAAGGACAATGATTAGTGGTAGGCGGTGTTTAACTTTCATGATTTATTCCTCCGCAAGTATTGTTGAAGCGATACCAATAATATAATTATAGTCCATTTATTCATAAATGAATATTATTTACATATTTAAAAACAATGTTAGTAATGGTAAAATAGAAATAAAGAAAGAGGTATCTTTATGGATGAATTAAAACTATTACATGTATTAGAGAATGATCCTCGTATTTCAATTACGGATTTAGCGGATATTCTTAACGAAACAGAAGAAGTAGTTGTACGTACAAAACGTCGTTTAGAAGATGAAAAGATTATTTGTGGATATCATACAGTCATTAACTGGGATAAGACAAATCGCGATCATTGTATGGCAATTATTGAAGTTGGTGCGCAACCTGAGCGTGAATGTGGTTATGATACAGTTGCTGCCGAAATATCTAAATATCCAGAAGTTTCTAGTTTATATTTAATGAGTGGTAAAAGTGAATTCATGGTTGTTATTCAAGGGAAAACAATGCGTGAAGTAGCTGATTTTGTTGGCCAAAAACTTGCGCCAATTGAAGGGGTTAAGCATACAATTACATGTTTCGTTCTTAAACAATATAAGGTGGAAGGCGTAGTGTTAACTGAAGATGAAGCTACAGCTGACCGATTGATTGTGACACCATGAGTGGTACAAAATATTTAAATAAGTTGATTCAAGAAATACCTCCTTCAGGTATTAGAAAATATTTTGACATGGCAAGTCAAATGGAAGGGGTAGTCTCTTTAGGTGTAGGAGAACCTGATTTTCAAACGCCTTGGCATATTCGTGAAGAAGCTATTTATGCAATTAAAGCTGGTAAAACATTCTATACAAGTAATGTTGGATTACCAGAGTTAAGAAAAGAAATATGTAAATATTATAACCGCCGCTTTAATGTGAGTTATGATTGGAAAAATGAATGTATGATTACCGTAGGTGGATCAGAAGCTATTGATATTGTTATGAGAACAATATTAGATCCGGGGGATGAAGTTGTATTGTTACAACCTGGTTATGTAGCATATGAGCCATTAGTTAGACTTGCAGGAGGAGTACCTGTAATTGTTGAACTTAAAGAAGATAATCATTTTAAGTTAACAAAAGAAGCATTAGAAAAAGCCATAAGTGATAAAACTAAAATATTATTTCTTAACTTTCCTGGTAATCCAACTGGTGGAGTAATGAATAAAGAAGATTATGAGGTTTTAATTCCAATCATTAAACAGCATGATATAGTTGTTTTAACTGATGAAATTTATGCAGAATTATCATACGGTGAAAAGTTTTGTACAATCTCATCTTTTGATGAAATAAAAGAACAAGTCATCGTAATTAATGGATTTTCAAAAGCATATTCAATGACTGGTTGGCGTGTGGGCTATTTGCTAGCTGACAAAGACATTATTAAGTCAATGAATAAAGTACATCAATATTGTATTATGTGTCCATCAACAATTAGTCAATATGCAGCTGTTGAAGCAGCGGCACATGGTGATAAAGATTGTGATATTCATCGAGAATCATTTGAAGGTAGAAGAAACTTTATCGTTAATGGATTAAATCGAATTGGCTTGACTTGTCATTTGCCAGAAGGAGCATTCTATGTGTTCCCAAATATTAGTTCTACAGGATTATCATCTGATGAATTCTGCGAGAGATTATTAAACCAAGAAAAAGTAGCAGTTGTACCAGGATCTGCATTTGGAAAATGTGGAGAAGGTTATGTAAGAATATCTTATGCGTATAGTATTGATGAAATAAAAGTTGCGCTTGAGAGAATTGAAAAGTTCTTAAATTCATTGAAGTAAAGATATGGGGTAATGTTTCCATATCTTTTTATCTAATTATATTTATATAATGTAGGGAAGGAAAATCTATGCAGTGGAAAAAACAGCTTCAACAGATTTTGGATTATGTGGAAAATCATCTTCAAAGATCTGAAGAACCATTAGACCCAGATGAGATTGCGAATATTGTGGGGTGTTCGTATAACTTCTTTCTAAAAGTATTTTCATATATTACAGGTGTTAGTTTCTCGGATTATATTAGAAATCGTAGATTAACTTTAGCGGGTTTTGATTTGAAGAACACTAATATAAAAGTAGCTGAGGTAAGTTATAAATATTGTTATGATTCACCAACTTCATTTACAAAAGCGTTTCAATTATTTCATGGCGTTACACCACGTGAGGCAAAAAGTGGAAATCAGCAGTTGCAAGTTTATCCAAAAATGCAAGTGACTTCTAAACAAGAATATTCATGGAATATAGTAAGTAAACCACCGATGAGGCTTGTAGGTAAAAAAATACAAGTACCTATACAAGATGATCGAATGATAGAAAAAATAGTTGAATATTGGAATCAATGTTTTAAGGATGGAACGTATTTGCAATTAATAAAATTGGACAAAGAAGAAGTTAAAGGTTTATTTGGTTTATATACTAATTATAATTTCTTACAATCAGTTGCGGATTATATTATTGCGGTAAGAAGTAATGAGTTTATTGATGATTTAGATGTAATAGATATTCCAGCTACATCGTGGGCTATATTTGAGTGCTATGGGGCAGAACCTAAAGCGACTCAAAATTGCTGGAAATTTATTGAAGATGAATGGTTGATTAACTATCCTATGAAAAAAATAGATTGTCCAGAACTAGAATGGTTTAGTGATGGGAATTCGTTTAGTGATGACTTTCATAGTCAAGTTTGGGTACCAATTGAT
>NZ_JAVWFO010000019.1:20747-31495 GCF_036641015.1 Anaerorhabdus sp.
TCGTTAATAAAAGGTAATAATTTAGTTATTGAATAATCTCTATCTAATAATTTTAATACAAATTCAAATACATCGCCTTCATCCATGAAGGGTGCAATTAAATAGATTTTATTAAATTCCTCTTTGTCAAAAATGATTTGAGCTATATTTTTAACTTTCGTTTCACTAAGGAATGGTAATATTTCGAGTAAATCATCTAAATCAGTTTTATCTTGAATTTCATCGATGATAGTGTCAATTTGATTGGGTTTAAGTACAGGTAGAGCATCTTTAAATTCTTTTGTGACTTGGGGATTATTTTTTACAAATTCTTTTTCTTCGTCTTTAACAGCACTTTCTATAAGTGAGTTGGTTTCCCCTAATAGTTCACTGATTGTGATATTAAATAATTGTGCTAATTCTGGTAATTTAGTTACATCGGGTAAGGAATTACCTCTTTCCCAGTTAGATACTGCTTGATAACTAATGAATAGTTTATCGGCAAGTTCCATTTGTGTCATATTGGCATTATGCCTTAATTCAACAATTTTCTTTCCTATTGATCTTGTGTTTAACATATTAATAATGTCCTTTCTAACGTGTCCTACGTTGTACCTGTATCGTATCAAGAGAACAGTTTTATTCCTATCAAGTGGTAGTTGAGTTGCTCAAGTAGTAATTGAATATCCTGGGTTTAGTTAGATTTAAGCTTCGTATTAGTTATTACGAAGAATAAATACTAAGTTAAAGATGGTGCCTATGTAATTGATGTAGGTATCCTTCCTCCCCTATATTTCTCAGTGTAATAAATAATCATGTATGTGTAAGTGACTTTAAAACAGGTTAAATATGAAGTAATTAAGACTTGAATACTAAAAAATAAAGCAAGAATTTGATTCTTTTTAATGTTTTATCGACTCTTTAGACAATTGTACATTTAAAAAATTAAAAAAGAAATTGAAAAAGTCCAAAAAAGCTAGTAAAATCGCTAAAAAAGTTTACATGTTAAGGGTATTATGATAAAATCATAAGCACGGGTAGATTAATCGTCTACTCCTTGCCTGAGAAGGCCAATAGACCATAAGGAGGTGTACACATGAGAAAATATGAAGTCATGTACATCGTAAATGCATCTTTAGAAGATGCTAAACGCCAAGAAGTAATCGAGTCTATGCACGGTATCATCACTAACGGTGGTGGTAAAATCGTGAATGTGGATGAGTGGGGCGTGAAAGAATTTGCGTATCGTATAGAAGACATGACCAAAGGTTATTACATGGTAGTAACATTTGAAGCTGACAACGAAACAGTTAAAGAATTTGAACGTTTAATGCGTATCAATGCTAGTATTGTTCGTTTCATGATTGTAAAACAAGACGAAAACTAAGAGGTGAACCCATGATTAATCGTGTCGTTTTAGTCGGAAGACTAACTAAAGATGTAGATATTAGAAAAACTTCATCTGGACTTTCTGTAGCAACCTTTACAGTTGCATGCAATCGTCGTGTATCTGGACAAGGGCAAGAAAGACAAGCAGATTTTATTAACTGTGTAGCTTGGCGCCAAACAGCTGACTTTTTAGGGCAATATGCTAAAAAAGGTGCACTAGTAGGTGTCGAAGGACGTATTCAAACACGCAATTATGATGGAACCGATGGTAAAAAAGTTTATGTTACAGAAGTTGTTTGTGATTCTTGTCAATTACTAGAATCTAAATCATCTTCAGAAAACCGCTCTACTTCAACATCATTAGATGGACCTTCATACTCAGGTATGGAGACATCTGGATATGAAGCAGACAACGCGTTTGATGATTTCAACGCAGGACCATCACTAGATATTTCTAGCGATGACTTACCATTTTA
This sequence comes from Anaerorhabdus sp., assembly GCF_036641015.1. GTDB lineage: Bacteria > Bacillota_I > Bacilli_A > Erysipelotrichales > Erysipelotrichaceae > Anaerorhabdus. The sequence goes on from NZ_JAVWFO010000019.1 coordinate 22,592, forward strand.
GAAGAAAGGAGATCTACCATGGCATTCAAAAAACAAAGAATGGGACGTAAGAAAGTATGTTATTTCACAAAAAATAATGTAACTTCTATCGACTATAAAGATATTGAATTATTAAAGAAATTCGTTTCAGCAAACGGAAAGATTATTCCTAGACGTGTTACTGGAACTCGTGCTAAATATCAACGTATGTTAGCAACAGCAATCAAACGTGCTCGTCAAATGGCACTATTACCATACGTAAATGATTAATGGTTAAACCTCCGTCGGCATGATGGAGGTTTTTCAACTTTTGGAGGATATGACTAATGAATAACAATGTGAGAAAAATCACTGATGGAGCGATGATGACTGCGGTAGTAGGACTACTTGTTTTTATCAATCGTCAATTTTTTGGAATAGCAGAAATGTTTGTATGGATATTACCTTTACCAATGGTTTTCTTTACAGCTAAGTATGGGTGGAAAGATGGTTTATTGCCTTTAACAGCAATGATTCTTCTGACATTGTTATTGGGGAATCCTCAATCAATATATTATTTTATTGTGACAGCATTTACAGGATTAATATATGGAGAGGGTGTTAGAAGAAAGTGGACATTACGAAAATTAATGATCGTTTCTTTGGTTATCTCAATTATCTCTAATTTGGTGACAACTGTTTTATTTGCATCATTTTTCGGTTATGATATAGCTAAAGAAGCTCAAACAATGCAACAATTATTTGAACAAGCAATGGGCTCATCAGTTGCCGCTTTACCAATAGATTTATCTAAAATGATTAAAGTAGCAATGGCGTTTAGTATTTTATTTATAGGTGTTATGGAAGGTACTCTTGTTCATATGACATCTCGTCTTATGTTGACACGCTTGGGTTTTGATATTCCTAAAGCAAAACCTTTATCACAAATAGATGCACCTAAATGGACAGGATATGTAGCTATTGTTTGTTGGGCTGGGGCAGAATATTTTCTAAGAACTCCACAAAACGAAACATTGCAAGTAGTTATGATGTTTGTAAATATTATTGCAAATATATATTTATTGTATTATGGCTATTTGGGAGCAGTTGTATTAGGTGCTGTAAAATTGAATAAAAATATAAGTCTTTATTTGGTTTTACTGTCTATTATATTCTTAAATATAGCAATACCAGCACTTTCATTATTTGGTTTCTTATATATTACTACCAACTGGAGAGAGGATCTTTTAAGGAGGATTTCCAATGGACAAACTAAGTAAACTAAAAGCACAAATAACTTTATTATTATTTTTTCAAATAATCTTGATTATTTTCTTTAAGTTAATGTGGGATATAAATATCATACTACCTACAATAATTACTGCTTTGGAAATAGCTATTTTTATTCTTCTATTTAAGTCATTTTCAAGTGATTTAGAAGAAACTAATTTAGGGATAACTAGAGTGTTAGGAATTGAAGCAAAGGAAGCATTCTTATTTGGAGAAACAGGGATGTTATCTTATGATGATAACTATGTTATTTCGTGGATGAGTGATTTATTTGAGGAACGAGGATTTAATCGTGTAGGTAAAAAACTATTAGTATGGTTACCTGAAACTGATGATCTTATTTCAGGGAAAACAGAAGAAATAGAAATAGTATTAGATAATCATGTTTACCAAGTTAAACGTAAAGAAGATTCAAAGGTATTATTCTTTAAAGATATTACTGAGACTAAGATGTTTAAAGAAGCTTATGAGGGTGAACAAATAGTTATTGGATTAATTAATTTAGATAACTATGAAGAGTCTACTCGTTATGAAGATGAAAAACTAACATCAAGTATAAATAATAGCATAAGACAGCCTGTGGCAGAGTGGTGTAAACAGCATGGTTTATTATTGCGTAGATTAAAAAATGATCGTTACATGGTTGTATTAAATGAAACAATATTTAAGAATTTGATAGAAGATCGTTTTAGTATTTTAAATACAGTAAAACGTGCATCGCAAGAATTAGATGTTTCTATTACATTATCAATGGCTTTTGCAAGAGGAACTACAAATTTTGAAGAGTTAGATGAAATGGTAATTCAATTATTAGATTTAGCACAATCGCGTGGTGGAGATCAAGTAGCAATACGTAGAGCTGGTGAAGATGTTAAATACTTTGGAGGCAGTTCTGAGGCTATTGAAAAACGTAGTCGAGTACGAGTGCGTATTATGGCAAATACATTAAAAGACTTAATACAAAAAGCACCTAATGTATTAATTTGTTGTCATAAGGAAGCAGATTTTGACTGTATGGGTGGAGCTATCGCTATGAGTAGAATTATTCAAGCGTATGGTAAATCATGTAGTATTATTGCCAAGACAGGTGGAATTGAAGAAAAGTTATCAGCAGTAATAGAAAAAAATAAAAATGAGTTGATGGAGCGTCATCAATTTGTAACTGAAAATGAAGCTATGAATCAGTATCGTGATGAGACGTTAGTTATCATGGTTGATCATCATAGTTTAAAACAATCAAATGGTGCACATGTGCTTGAAAACGCAAAGAAAATTGCGATTTTTGATCATCATCGTCGTGCTGCGGATTTAGAAATTAATCCAATTCTTGTATATATAGAAGCTGGAGCATCAAGTACTTCAGAATTAATTACAGAGTTTATTCCATATTTGTCCAATAGAATAGAAATTAATGAGTTAGAAGCAAATATTATGTATACTGGAATGATTATTGATACAAATCGATTCAAAGTTAGAACTGGTACGCGTACATTTGAAGCTGCAAGTATGCTTCGATCATTAGGTGCTGATCCACTAATTGCAGATGATTATTTAAAAGATTCATATGCAGAGTTTGCGATGAAATCAGTGATTATGAATAATTGTGAACAGTATGAAAAAGGTATTGTTATAGCGCCAGTAATTGATAAAGTAGTATCACGTTCAATGATGTCACAGGTAGCGGATAATATTTTACAAATAAAAGATGTACAAGCTAGCTTTGTACTTGCTAAAATTAATGATGGACAGATTGCAATTAGTGCAAGAAGTCGTGGAAAAGTAAATGTTCAAAGAATCATGGAAAATATGCATGGTGGAGGACATTTAACTGCTGCAGCTCTACAAAGAGATGGTGCAGATGTGGTAGAATTAAAGAACGAGTTAATCGATGCGATTAGCCGATATTTTGAGGAGGTTGAAGGAAATGAAAGTAATCCTACTGAGTGATGTAAAAAAAGTGGGCAAAAAAGGTCAAGTGTTAGAAGTTGCTGATGGTTATGCTAGAAACTTTTTGATATCAAAAGGTTTAGCAGTGCAAGCAACAGCTAAGAGTATGGAAATATTAGAAGATCAAAAAGAAGAACAACGTCAAAATGCAGCTGAACTTGAAAAGCAAGCTATTGAATTAAAGGAAATATTAAAAGGAATTACTCTTGAATTTACTTTAAATAGTAAAAATGGAAATGTATTTGGTTCTATTTCTACAAAACAAATTACAGAAGAATTAATGAAGAAACATAATATACATGTTGATAAAAGGAAGTTTATAGATACAAATCCAATTTCAGGATTAGGTTATACTACAATGAAAGTTGAGTTGTATAAAAATGTAATTGGAGAAATTAAGTGTCACGTTAAAGAGAAAGCGTAGGGTGTTCACATGGTTCGTCAAATGCCTAATAGTTTAGAAGCTGAACAATCATTACTAGGTACCTTAATGGTATACTCAAACAGTTTGACTGTTGTGATGGATGAGGGTGTAAGTGAAAATGATTTTTACTTAGAAGCACATCGTAAGATATATAGTGCTATTTTTGACTTGCATAGTGAGGGTAAACCAGTAGACGTGACGACCGTGACAGCTCGTTTAAATGATATGAATCGTATATCATCGGTTGGTGGCGTTGATTATTTGATGCAACTGTGTGATGCTGCGGTATCGAGTGCTAATACTAAAACATATGTAGAAATACTTCAAAACAAAGCATATATGCGTAATTTGATAGAGGCATCTCAATCAATTATGGATGAAGGATTTGATGGACAAGTCGATATAGATGATTATTTAGATAGTGCTGAAAAACTAATATTAAATGTAACAAGAAATAGAAAAACATCAGATTTTAGATCGGGTGCAGAAGTTATAAATTCAGTTATAGAAAATATTCAAAAGATGGCTGATAATAAATCTCCTATTACTGGGGTTGCGACTGGATTCAAGGATTTAGATCGATTAACTCATGGTTTTCAAGCAGGTGATTTAATTATTTTAGCTGCTCGTCCTTCAATGGGAAAAACAGCATTTGCTTTAAACTTAGGTATGAATATTGCACAGATTAATACAAAGAAAGCTGTTGCAATATTTTCGTTGGAAATGCCAGCTGAACAATTAATATCACGTATTCTTTCAGCAAAGAGTACTGTAATGGGTGATCATTTAAAGACTGGTTTTTTAAGCACTGGTGAATGGAATCAATTATCAGAGGCAGTGACAGAATTAAAATCTACAAAAATATTTATTGATGATACTCCTGGAGTAAGAGTATCAGAAATATTTTCTAAATGTCGTAAATTACAAGCTGAACATGGATTACAATGCATTATTATTGACTATATTCAGTTAATCACTGGTAGTGGTAAAACAGGTGATAATCGTCAACAAGAAGTATCAGAAATTTCACGTAATTTAAAAGCATTAGCGCGTGAACTTAAGGTGCCATTGATTGCCTTATCACAATTATCTCGTGGTGTTGAAGCAAGAACGGATAAACGACCAATGATGTCTGACTTGCGTGAGTCTGGAGCACTTGAACAAGATGCTGATATCATTATGCTAATGTTTAGAGAATCTTACTATAACGATGAGAAAAAAGAAGAATCAATACAAAATGGAATTGAATCTGTTGAAGTTGATATAGCTAAACACCGTAATGGTGCAACAAGAAAAATCGATGTTGCATTTAAAGCGGATATCAATGCATTTTATAATGTTGACAAATCACAGCAATAGTAAAAAAGAGAGGTGAGTGCGATGAAAAAAATATTACCGTTAATAGCTGCTGCACTTGCAAGTATTGCGATTGTATTTTTATTACCACAATTTATAGGCTCATCTATGCCTAAGGTAATTGAAGCTAAAGCACAAATAGAAGAATCAGTTATTCCTCAGGAAATAATTGGTATAAGTTCTGTGCCAAAAGAAATTACTAAAATATATGATTCTGGTAAACTCATTGGAGTATTAAACGATGATGAGGTAATTACTGATTTTTTGAATGGTGTTTATATTGAAAATTATGAAGAAAAATTCCCTGAAACATTGCTTGATACAGGGAAAGATATATATGAAATTAAAGAATTAAGTTATAACGAGTATGAAAATATTGATGCGGAAATAACACAATATTTAGCAAATAAAAATTCATTTACAGTAGAGGTCAATGCAATTGATTTCGCAAATGAGCAAGGTGTTTATGCTACTATTTATGTAGATGATGTAAAAAAATATGAAGAAGCATTACACAAATACTTATTGTATTTTATTGAAGAGGCTTCACTTAACACAATTTCAACAAATGGTACTGTTTCGGCACTTACAACTTATGGTGAACGTGACATGGGAATTGAAATATTGCAAAATATTACAATGAAAAAAGCGTATGCAGAGCCTAATAAGATTATGACAAGTGTTGATCAAATACTTGACTATCTAAAGTGGGGTGAAGGTGTAGAGAAACAATATTACACAGTAGTAACTGGAGATACAATACAAGGGGTAGGTAGTAAAAACAATTTCTTGTCGGATAAGCAAGTTGTTAATATTAATGATGATATTTTATCTGATGTTGACCAAGTGTTATCGCCAGGAATGAAATTAAATGTTACATATTTCCAATCGCCAATTGATGTGGTTGTTAAAAAAGAATCTTTAAGAAAAGAAGCTGTGGAGCCTGATGGTACAATTTATCAAGAGGATCCAGAACTTTATACGAATGAATCAGTTGTAGTGCAAACTGCAAAAGAAGGATCAGAAAACTCGCTTTGGGAAGAAACATGGATTAATGGTGTTCTTTACTCAGGGGAGAAAATATCTTCAATAGTTACAATTCAACCACAACAAGAAATTGTTCGTGTGGGAACACTTCAAATACCAGGTGATGGTACAGGGACATTCCGTTATCCAATTGATAATGCTAAGATTACATGTCGTTGGGGTTGTTATTACAATCACCGTGCTGTTGACTTCCAAAATGCATATGATCGTTATGGTAGCATATATGCAGCGGACCGTGGAACTGTTTATGAAATAGGATATGATGGAATAAGTGGTAACTATATTATTATCGACCATGGTAATACAGGTTATCGTACATTTTATGGACATATGTATAAACCATCTCCATTATCTGTTGGTGATCGTGTTGATAAAGGGGATGTCATTGGACAAATCGGTATGACTGGGGTTGCATCAGGACCTCACGTACACTTCTTTATTATTGAATCAGCAACAGAGAAAAGACGAGATCCATGTGATGGATTTGTTGCGTGCTAATATGAAATTTTCCATGTGTTGTAGTGGGTCAAAGGGTAATAGTTTTGTTCTTCAAGATGAAGACTGCATTCTAGTTATTGATTGTGGTTCAACAAGAAGACACCTAGAACTTAGTTATCAAAAATGCAATATTAATTTAGACGATGTTGATGCGTGTTTAATCACGCATCATCACGTTGACCATATTAGTCAAATTAAAATGTTTAAAAACAAAGAAGTTTATTCGGCATGTCCAATTGATGATTGTTTTCATTTTCATCTAGTAAAACCATTCGAAAAGATTATGATTAAACATCTAATAATTACACCTTTAGCATTAAGTCATGATGCAGAAAATACAGTAGGTTATGTAATTGAAAACGAAATTGAAAAACTTGTATATATAACAGATACGGGTTATTTAAATGAATCATACTATGAAAGATTATTGGGTGCTGATTATATAATTATGGAAAGTAATCACGATATCAAAATGTTAATGGAATCAAAGAGACCACATTTTGTTAAGCAAAGAATTTTTTCGGATAGTGGACATTTATGCAATGAGAATTGCGCAGAAATATTAGAGCAAATTGTAACTAAAAATACTAAACAAATTATATTAGCACATATTTCAGAAGAAGCTAATACAAGACAAAAAGCGTTAGAAGTAAATACAGAAATGTTAATGAGACACAAAGATTGTTTAAATCCACATCTTACTATTGTGGCAGCAGGGCAATATGAGTTAGTGCAAGGAGGAAATGGAAATGAAGAAATTTCTTATAGCAATTATTGCTGTTCTCTTGGTTTGGAATAGTTACTTAACATATGAAATAAGCACAGTTAAAAATCAAGAAACAACAGGCAAGAAAGAAACTCCTATTTACAATAACAATACAATTAATGGATTTACTACTGAATTAACTTCAATTGTTAGTGAAGTAGAATCTAAAGTTGTTAGTATCACAAGTAGTATTCATGAAGAACTTGAAGGTGTTGGTAGCGGGATTATTTATGGCAAAGATGATGAGGGTGTTTACATTGTAACGAATCATCATGTTGTTCAAAATGCTACTGAAATATTTGTGACATTTGATAATGGTGAAGTATTGATGGCAGAATTGCTTGGTAGTGATGCATTTAGCGATTTAGCATTATTAGAAGTACATCCTGCATTTGAAGTTGAACCATTTAATATAGGTGATTCTAGTATTGTTAAAAAAGGTGAATATGTATTAGCGATAGGTAGTCCTATTGATTTGAGTCTACAAGGATCAGTATCGTTTGGAATCATATCGGGTATTGATCGTTCTATTCCAGTTGATGTTGATGATAATGGCATTGATGATTGGGAGATGACAGTTTTTCAAACCGATGCAGCGATTAATCCAGGCAATAGTGGAGGTCCTTTGATCAATATGAGTGGCGATTTAATTGGACTTACTTCAATGAAGATTGCACAAGAAGATGCTGAAGGAATTGGTTTTGCAATCCCTTCAAATGAAATAATTCCTATTATTGATCAATTAAAAGAGTTTGGTAGTGTGAGTCGTCCAATTCTTGGGGTTATTGGTAAAGATATTTCTCAACTTACTGTATATCAAAAGAGTTATCTAGGTGTTAATTTAGATCGTACTAGAGGCGTATTAATTACTAAAGTATTAGAAGGTACACCAGCCCAAATAAATGGTATTCAAGTTGGAGATGTTCTGACAAGGATAGGGGATTCAGCTATTACAACATTTAAAGATTTTAGAAAAGCTATTTATAATTTAAACATTGGAGATGAAGTGACACTTACATTAGTTCGTAATAACAATGAAATTACAGTGCCAGTAGTATTACAATGATAAGAATTATAGCGGTAGGTAAAGTTAAAGAGAAATACTTTGTAGATGCGATACAAGAATACGTAAAACGTTTAGGTCCATATACAAAGCTTGAAATAATTGAAGTTCCTGATGGTGCATGTGCTCCTAATGCTTCAATTGCTGAACAAGAAATAGTGAAGCAAAAAGAGGGCGAAGCGATACTATCTAAAATAAAAGATGATGAATTTGTTATTTGCTTAGATTTACATGGTAAAAACTTTAGTTCAGAAGAAATAAGTAGTAAACTGGATGAGATTAATACGTATCAATCAAGTAAAGTAGTGTTTATTATTGCGGGATCATTGGGATATAGCGCAGATGTAATCAAGCGTGCAAATTTACGTTGGTGCTTATCAAATTGTACATTTCCGCATCAATTAGTACGCCTATTACTAGTGGAACAGATTTATAGAGCATACAAAATACTAAAAAAAGAAAATTATCACAAGTAACTTCTTGTAAGTTCTTGGTTTTTGGTTTAAAATGAAGTTAGTATACAGGAGGATTAAGAAGATGAAACAAATTTCAGTG
>NZ_JAVWFO010000020.1:0-30995 GCF_036641015.1 Anaerorhabdus sp.
CTATACTAATTTACTTGGTTTCTTCTCCACCAACACTAGATTTTAAAGAACCTTTTATTCTTCTTCCTCTTTAGCTTTCACTGTTTCTTTAATTACTTTATCTGCTACAGGTTGAGGTGCTGGTTCATACCGATCAAATTCAATATAATAACTTCCTCTACCTTGAGTCATACTACGTAATTCAGTTGCATAGACTTGCATTTCTGCCATAGGAACTTCGGCAGTGATCTTTTGATCTTTTTCATCAACCATTGCAGTATCAATAATCATACCACGACGTTTATTAAAATCACCAATAATAGTTCCAGTATATTCTTCAGGAGCGATTACATCTACTTTTCCAATTGGTTCAAGTAGAATTGGTTTTGCTTTAGGCATACCATCTTTATATGCTAAACGAGCCGCAGATTTAAAAGCAATTTCTTTTGAGTCAACTTCATGATAAGAACCATCATATAAGACTGCTTTTACTCCTACTACTTTATATCCAGCAAGTACACCTTTTTCCATACATTCACGAAGTCCAACTTCTACTGCTGGGAAGTATTGACGAGGTACTGCTCCACCAAACACTTCTTCTTCAAATATCATTTCTTCAGCTTCACATGGTTCAAAACGAATCTTAACATGTCCATATTGACCTGCTCCACCTGATTGTTTTTTATGTTTACCTTCTGCTTCTGCTTTAGCACGAATTGTTTCTCGATATTGAACTTTTGGCTTTGTTGTTTCTACTTCAACTTTATATTTAGATTTTAATTTATTAAGAATAACTGTAATATGTTGATCACCCATGCCGTATACAATTGTTTCTTTTGTTTCAGCATTTTTAACAATCTTAACAGATGGATCTTCTTCAGTCATTTTTGCTAATCCAAAACTTAATTTATCTTCATCTGCCTTTGTTTTTGGCCAAATAGCTACACCTAACATTGGTTGAGGAAATTCAATTGCATCAAATGTAACAATCTTATTCTTTGTACATAATGTATCATTAGTATCTGTATATTGTAATTTAACTACAGCTCCAATATCTCCTGTAAATAACTTACCAATTGCAACTTGATATTTTCCCTTAATAACAAATATTTGAGATAGTTTTTCAACTTCTCCTTTTTGCGCATTTATTACTTGAGAATCACTACTTAAAACTCCAGTCATGACTTTGATAAATGAAATCTTACCTACAAATGGGTCAACAATTGTTTTAAATACCATTGCTGACATTGCTTCTTTTTCATTTGTTTCTAAATCAATAATTTCTCCCTTTTCATTATATGCATGAACATGTCCAATTTCTGCATAACTTGGGAAATACTCAGTAATAAGATCCATTAATCTTTCAATACCAGTTTGATTAATTGCACTTCCACAATATACCGGACGAATGTCACCATTACGAACACCAATTCTTAAACCTTTAGCTACTTCAACTTCATCAAAGCGTTCACCTGAGAAGAATTTTTCCATTAGTGTATCGTCAGTCATTGCAATTGCTTCTGCAATTTGATTGTAATATTCTTCAACGATATCTTTCATATCATCTGGTACATCTTTTGGTTCAATTTTATCATTATGGTACCATGCTTTATTTCTTAAAATATTAACACTACCTACTACTTTACCACCTTCAATAATTGGTACTTCAAATGGAATAACTGTTTTCCCAAATGATTCACGTAATTGATTATATGTATTGTCAAAAGAAGCATTTTCTTCATCAATTTTGTTAATAAAGAAAATAGTAGGAAGTTTACGTTTTGTTACTAATTTCCATGCTTTTTCTGTACCTGATTGTACTCCTTCTTTAGCACCAACTACAATTAAAGCGTTATCACCAACTGCCAATCCGCTTAACATTTCTCCTTCGTAATCCATATAACCCGGAGTATCGATAAAATTAATTTTGCAGTCTTTCCATTCAATTGGTGCAAGTGAAGTATAAACTGATAATCCACGTTTTACTTCTTCTGCATCATAATCAAGTGTGCTTGTTCCATCTATCGTAGATCCCATACGATCAGTATTCTTTGTATAGTATAATGCAGCTTCAACAACACTTGTTTTTCCTGAACCACTATGACCTAGTAATACAATATTTCTTACTTCATTCGCTAGATAGTCTCTCATATGTCCACCTACTTCAAATACTCTTTCAATTCTTCAAAGTTTTCTTTACGAACATAATGAATTGCTTTATTGCCTTCATTATCTAACAATTCTTTGTCAGCTCCATGTTCCAATAAATATTTAATTAAATCAAGGTATCCTCCATAACTTGCACGCATAAGTGCTGTACATCCTTTATTATCTTGAACATTTAAACTTGCTCCTGAATCAATTAAGAATTTAATACAATCTAATTTAAATGCATTCACAGCTTCCATTAATGCTGTTCTTCCTTCATCATCTGTTTTATTAACATCTGCACCTTTACCATACAAATATTCTAAGACATCAATTTGACCAAGGAATGCCGCACGCATAAGTGCTGTACGTCCCTTGTTATCATGAGAATTTGGATCTGCTCCAGCTTCAACTAACATTTTAACGATTTCAAGATGTCCTTTTTTAGCTGCACCCATTAATGCTGTTTTATTATTTTTATCTCTTGCTCGTGTATCTGCACCATTATCTAATAAGAAACGAACGATATCTTCATAACCACGTTTAGAAGCACGCATCAATGCAGTTCTTCCATCACCATTGCTAACATTTACATTAGCGCCTTTTGATACTGCAGCACATACCTTTGCAAAGTCACCATTTGCTGCTGCTTCGAAAAAATCTTTGTTTGTTTGATCCATAATATTTTCCTCCTTTTATTTCTCAAACAACTGTGTAACAAAAAAGATGGACATATTTACGCCCATCTTAAAAATGATACACAATTTTCCCTTGAACCCCGTTGAAAACAGGTTTTTTAACATCATAGAAATCAGTTTTTTGAACAATGAAAACAGGTTTAACTTGTTTTCTCATGATCTTCACTCCATTCAAAGGTTCTTTATACTTTCATTTTAATTGATTAAAAATTAATATCAATAGCCTTTTGACATTTTCTTCAACTTTCACTTAGAATTCACTATCTTTTATGAAATTATTTTCAATCATTACTCTTTGTATAGACTAGTCGTGTAGGATATGGTAACACAATACCCTCCTTATCAAATGCCTCTTTAATTTCTTTTCTAATTTCGCAACTAAGTGTAAATCCTATATTTGCATCTTTGCTATAAACCGAAGCTCTTAACTCAACATAATAGTCTTTCAATCCTGTAACTAATACTTTTACTTGCGGTACATTATTATCTTTATCTTTTTTACTTCGTACATCTAGACAATCTTCATGTTTGGATGCAATATCTTGAATTATTTTAATAGCTTTATCAATATCACTTTGATAGCTAATTCCAAAAGTTATGAAATTACAAAATCTTGAATTATCATTATTTTTATTTTCTATAATTGCAGAATTCATTACACTATTAGGTACAACAATCATTGAATTTGAAAAAGTTTTAATAATCGTATGCCTTAAGCCAATATCTTCAACTGTTCCAACTAGATTTTTTTCTGATATGCTAATTAAATCACCTACTTTAAATGGTTTATAAAAAGACAATAAAAAGCCTCCTATAAAATTAGACATAGATTCTTGTGCTGCAAGTCCTAATACAACAGCTAAGATACCAGAAGCCCCTAACATAGCAGCTCCTAAGCGGTGAAATGCTTTTACTTCCATTAGACATAGAAATATCACTATAACATTTACAACACCTTTAACAGTATTCTTTGCAAAGGTATATGTCGTAGCCTGTGCTTTCCCATATTTTTCTATTTTATGATTAAAAAATCGATATGCATACTTTTTGATAATTGCTCCAATTATCCAAATAATAATAGCGTAAATTAATGACCCCAAATATCCATTGGTAAAATATTCATTCCCTAAACTCATAATTTCTTTCATAAGAATTTCTCCTCATTTATATTTTATCATATTAGCTTATCTTTAGCTGTTTTATACTCTGGCATGTGGTGAGCCAATAAATCATAAAAACGTTTAGAATGATTAGGTACAATTAAATGAACATACTCATGCCATAAAACATAATCAATACATTCTAATGGATAGTGTATTAATGACAAATTCATTGTTATCAAAGATTTTTCAACTAAACAACTACCCCATTTAGAGGTCATAGATTTAATTTTTATAGTTGGCAAATTAACACGATACATTTCCATTACGCGATCCCATCTCACTCTTTGAATATCTAATATTTTCATTAGATATGGCTTAGCAAAGTTTTGGAATGCTTTCATAATTTCTGAATCATTTATTTCTGGTACATAAAATGTAATAACATCTTCATCTAATAACACATGACTTCTTTTAGCTATTTCATATCTAACATATTTCTTCTCACCTAATAGAAATAGTATAGGTCCATTAATTCCCTTACGATTTTGTTTCTCTCGTTTCGTTTCTTTTTCAAAGGTTTTTAATATCCAATCTTTACGTGATTGAATAAATGCTTCAATTTGACGTTGTGGAACAGATGAATGAGCCGTAATAAAAAGTGTATGATCTAAACGTACGCGCAAATACATGTTTTTAATTCGTTTTCTCTCAATCTCAACATTGAATTCTGAATCATTTAATAATATTTTCATAATTCACCTCGACAATTTAAAAATTCAGCATTTAGCTGAATTAATATTTTATTTTCTTTACTCTACATACGCCCAAAGTTCCAGGTCCAGTATGTGCCATAATAATAGCACGTATTGGTTTAATTTGAACTTCTTGATGTGTTTTCTCTTCTACAACAGCTTTATATTCTTTTGCTAGTTCTTCACAATCAGAATGAACCACAAACCAATAATAATCTTCTGGATTATCAACATTAACAGTTTTTTCAATACCAGCCATATAAGCTTTCTTTGTAGTACGTACTTTATCACTTACATCTATATATCCATCTTCTACTTTAAGAATAGGAATTATTTTTAATAAGTTACCTAACGCTGCTGCGGCAGGAGAAATACGACCACCATTTTTTAAGTATGTTAGAGTTTCTGGAATAATGCATGCAAACATATATGTTTCATTTTCAATTTTGTTCTTGATTTCCTCTAAACTATAACCTTTTTCTGCCATATTTTTCGCATCAATCGCAATCGCTTGTACTGGACAACATGCCATTTTAGCATCAACTACAACAACTTTCCCATCAAATTCTTTACTTGCTAATACAGCACTGTTATATGTTCCACTTAATCTAGATGAAATAGGTAAAAATAATACCCCATCATATGTTTCAAGTAATTCTTTCCACTTAAAAACAAGATTTCCTAAAAGTGGTTGTGAAGTCTTTACAGTAGCACCATCTTTCATTTTTTGAATAAAATCTTTGTCAGAGATACCATCTGTTTCCATTACATCTTCACCATTAATAGTTAATGGCATACGGATTACTTCAAGACCAAGTGTTTTTGCTTCTTCATTTGTAATATCTGCAGACGAATCTACAAGTACAGCTATTTTTTTCATTAAAGTCCACCTCAAGTAGTAATTATATCATAGTTCCTAGTATATACCATGTTGTCATGATAACTAGGTGCACTTTATACTATTTTTCACTTTACAAACACCTTTAAATAATGTAATATAAGTAATGCACATGGCGGTTGTGGTGAAGTGGTTAACACATCAGATTGTGGCTCTGACATTCGGGGGTTCGATTCCCCTCAGTCGCCCCATTTGCTAATTAAGTCCCTATTTACGGGACTTTTTTTATATCTTCTTTTTCTATTGCCATTCTATTGCCATAAATTTCTCGATTTTATTTTGAATTCCTTTACAATCAGTGAATTTCTATATAATTTTATAAACAACTTTAAATTCTTCACACACAACAATCATGTCTTCAGTAAATAATTCGTCTATCTCATTTAAACAATTTGTAAAAAACTCTTTATGTACTTTTCTCCAATACGCAAGTGATTCATCACCTTCTCCTTCTTTTTTAGCAAATACTTCATCGACTTCCTTAAAAGGAACATAAGTTAATGAGGTTGTTTGAATAATACATTTCGCATCACCATTTGAATCTAAAAGAACACTATATCCTCCAATTTCAGGTAGTGGATCAATATTTAACTCATACAGGCGATTGCAAGAAGCAGTAGCTCTTTTTTTCCCTTGAACAACTAAATCTAAAAGTTTATCTGGACTTGCGCCAAAAGCCCATGCTTCATATTCATCGGTATCTATATTACATTTCATTTTAAACTCATTCCAAAGTTCAATTGCATTCATATTATTTCCTCTTTTTCCTATGGGCTGTAATTAATGTGAAGCTTTTTGTATTGATTGTTAATATTGTATCCTCTAATGAAACATAATGATTTTTTCCTTGTACAATTACTTCACTATTATTATTGAGTATTATATTTCTACAAAGGATAATTACATCTGAATTTATATTCAAATTTCTTTGACAACGCTCAACTCCTAAAGTAGTTGTATGTAAATTTTTAGCTAGAACTTCTTTTGAATGCACATTGCCCTCCCCAATAATGCAGAAATTCCGTTATTAAAATAATAACGGAATCTACATCTATTTTTTCATAGCCAATTCTTTTGCTTCTTTTCCTGTCATATGATCAATATCAATTTGTATCATATGCATGAATTCAAATGAACCTTCGATTTCTTTTTCAAATTCAACTTCATTTGGTGAATATTTTTTAACTAATAGTTCAATTGCTTTTCTTTTGTTATTTATATCTTTGATAACATGCGCTTTTCCAAATACAATAACGCTTCTAAAGTAAGTAGTATATTCTTCTGGAATAATCTCATCTTTTTCAATAATACAAAACGATACTTTATCATGTTTTTCAATTGCATCTAATTTATGACCTGCTTTTGCACAATGAAAATAAATCTTGTTATCAGCATATACAAAACTTAGTGGTACTGCATAAGGATAGTCTTCATCACCCAAAACAGCTAAAACACCTGAAGTAGCTTTATTAAGGATATCGATACTTTCATCATTTGTAAGATATTGTTTATTTCTTCTTAGTTCTCTAAACATTATTTCTTTTCCTCTTTTTCCCTACAAAAATAAGCATCTATTTCATCTTTCATATTTTGTGGAATATCTCTAGGAACTGGAATAATATACGCATTCGCCATACGCTTAGTAAACTCTAAGATAAATTGTATGTCTTCCATTAAATATTTATCATTTAGATGTTCTAAAACATCATAACGGTGGTGAATATCTCCTCCACCTTTAGGAGTTGCTCTTGCAAATGATAGCGAAGGTACTCCTGCATCAGCAAATGGCGTAGAATCACTAGAATACACGCCTTGTGAGGCATTTACAGAGAAACCTACTACTTTACCCAAATAATCAATACAGTTAACTAGACTCATATCAGCTGTACATACAGCGATTCTTTTACCTAGTGTTGAACCAATCATATCAATATTGACACATAGTTTAATTGAATCTAATTCTTTTTTATGTTTTTCAACAAATGCTTTTGATCCTAGTAATCCTCTTTCTTCAGATCCACACCAAATAAACTTAACATTATGTTTGGGTTGATTTTTGCTAAAGTATTCTGCCATTGCATATAAGCATACAGACCCAGTCGCATTGTCATAAGCTCCTTTAGAGAATGGCACTGAGTCATAATGAGCAGTAACCACAATTGTATCTTTACCATCTGTTCCATTAATATCACAAATAACATTATTTGATTTAGCTTTACCTGGTTCTTGAATAGTTGTAATTCTTACTTTTGATACACTGCATTCAATTAATTTAACTGCATCTTTGATTAAGATATTTACAGCTGGCATTCTCTTAATTTCAGCAAGTGGTTCTCTTAATTCTCTTTTATCTAAATCATATGCATCTGGAAAATCTACTTCTCCATTAAATGATATAAATGCAAGTGCTCCAGCTTTTACAAACTCTTTGTATAACTTCTTACCTACATAACCATTAACTAAACATATTTTTCCTTTAGCTTCTTTTAGATTCACTTCACTAGCTTGTTCAAAGTAATAGAATTCACCCTCTAATCCTTTGACAGATGTATTAGCACAACACATGTAAGCAGTACAAGGAATCTCCATTTTAATAGGTTCCAATACTTCTAATTTAGCTTTCTTAATATTACTAGTTTGAACTGTAAATGATTCAAGTTTAGATTCTAACTTTAATTCCTTTAAATATTTTTGAATTAGTTTAGCAGCCTTTAATTCATCTTTAGTCCCACCAAATCTTTCAAATGACATTTCTTTTAGTAATGCTACAGTTTTCTTTTGATTCATAGTTTTCCCCTCCAATATATTAAAACAAGTATACTTCTTTTTTAAGGGGATATCTAGTATCTATTGTTGTACAAGATATGGCAATATCTTAGAATCTTTATTTAATTTTGATGGATTATTTTGATAACTATTTTTCGATGAATATATTTCTAATTCACCTATTTTATTTGCTAGCGATAAAATACTTATTACATCTTGATTAATTGCAAATGTTAATGAAAATGGAGTACCCGTACTTTCAACTGAACTTATTTCAATTCCTTTACGATCCTTAATTGAGACAATTCTCACAGATTCCAATAACAAATCAAAAACAGGTTTTTCATTTCTTTGTTGTATTGAAACATAAATATCAATTGATTGTCCTACCACAAAAGATGTAGTATCTAAATTACCTGATTCATTTGTAAGAGTGAAAGCCACTTGATTCTTTTCTAATAGCGGTACAGCAGAATCAGGAATCTTATCTATATCATCTAACTGTTCCGAATAAAACATAGAATCTTTTACTATTAATCCTTGAAGTGATGTTATTTTACCTACAATGTCTTCTCTATTATGTATTACACCGGGTAATACATAATCATTTGCAATTTTAATAGTTTTAATATCACTTTCTTTAATTATTTCTCGTGGATTAATCGTTCGTGATGCAACATAAACATCAACCAAATTTATTTTCTTAACACTTAAATAATCGATTAAATAAAAATCAGCGATAATTATTAATATTATTACTAAAACACATGCAATTATCTTTTTCATTTGAAAACCTCCTACATATTTATATGTAGAAATTCATGTCAATCCTAAAAAAAGAAGAACATTTTCAGTTCTTCTTTTCGCATTATTTAATATTATTTAGATATTCAGTAATTTTATCCTTAGCATCTTGTTTAGAAGGTTTGCATAATGTTACTTGTGCTTCACCGCTAACTAGTGCTTCAGCTAAACCAGAACATCCTGGGAAACCACAACCACCACAGTTATAACCAGGTAGCATTGTAGTAACATCATCAACACGTGTGTCAGGTGCAACATAGAAAACTTTATTTGCAACACCAAGTGCTGCACCTAGTACTGCACCAACTACTAACATCATTATGATTGCTTCAATCATTTTCTTTTTCTCCTTTACTTGTATCATGTACTGGATGCATTTCACATGAAGTAACTTTGCATCCATCACACTCTGCTTTTAAATTCTCACAGCCCGCAGGGACTGGTGTTTTATGATTCATGTAATATAGTATTCCATATCCTGCAGCTAATGCCGCAAAGACAAGAAAAGCAACTAGCATTTTATACTAACCCTGCAAATGCACTAAATGCTAAAGCCATAACAGCCGCAACAATTAACGCAATTGGATTTCCTTTAAATGCGTTTGGAATATCTGCTGTGTCTAAACGTTCACGAATAGTTGAGAAGATAACCAACACTAACATGAAACCTGCTGGAACTGCAATTGAATTTACTAACATTTCAGTAAAATTAAGTTTAGAAGTGATGTTGTCTAACGCAACGAATAATACCGCGCAATTAGTTGTGATTAATGGTAAGTAAATTCCTAAAGCTTTATATAAGCTTGGAGAATACTTTTTAATTACCATTTCAGTAAATTGAACAAATGCTGCAATTACTAAAATAAATGTAATTAATTTCATATAACCTAAATTATTTGGCTCAAGAACTAAATAATAAATAGCATATGTGAATATAGAAGCACCAAATATAACAAAGATTACAGCAGCTCCCATACCTATAGCAGAACTTAATTTCTTAGATACTCCTAAGAATGGACACATACCTAAGAATTTAGATAATACGATGTTATTAATTAATACTGCGGCTAAAAACATAGAAAACATTTCAGTCATAATTATTTAGCCTCCTTTTTTTCTTTTTCTGCTTGCTTAGCATTATAAGCAGATAATGCAGCAGCTAATAGAGCGAATGTTAAGAAAGCTCCTGTTGCTGTTGTGAATAATGGTATTTCATATCCAACTGGAATGATTTGGAAATTAAAGATAATTTCGTTTGTAAATGGATTTGAGAAGCTTAGTGCCCCTGTTCCAAGTAATTGACGAATTACTGCAATAGCAAGCAAGCTAACAGTATACCCAAGTCCCATACCAATACCATCTAACGCTGAATCAAACACACCATTTTTATTAGCAAATGCTTCAGCACGTCCTAAGATAATACAGTTAACTACAATCAAGTTAATGAATGCACCTAATGCTGAGTATAAACTTGGAGCAAATGCATGAATAAGCATTTCTACTACTGTTACAAGCGTTGCAATAATTACGATATATACTGGAATACGTATTTCATCAGGAATGATTTTACGCATTGCTGAGATTACTACATTTGATACTACAAGTACAGCAATTACCGCTACACCCATACCTATTGCATTGTTAATATTTGTTGAAATAGCTAATACTGAACATAAGCCAAGATATAACCCAAATACTGGATTTTCACGAAGGAATCCAGCAGTGAAATTTTTCATTCTATTCATTGTGTTTTCCCCCTTCTTATTGATTAGCTGCATTTAGTGCAGCTTGTACAGCAGCTACAACTGACTTACTAGTCCATGTTGCAGCAGTAACTGTATCTATTTCTTGCGTCATATCAGTTCCATCTAAATCATTGAATAATACTAAGTAATCTTCGCTTACAGCAGAGTCACCAATTTTTGGTGTATCTCCAAATGTAGTATTTTTAACACTTACAACCTTCATTGTTGATTTATCGATTGTAACTTCAAATTCATTTCTTGCATATTCAACACTAGATTCACCTGCATGACCTTCTGGATCAATCAAACCGTAACCTTTAACTCTTACCAAATAAACACCATCACCAATTTCTTCTACCTTCGCATCAAATCTAGTTAAATCAGAATCTAAGGCAACTGGGTTTCCTAAAGATAATGTTGGTGCTACCGGTTCAGCAGGAGCATTTGGATCTGCTGTAATACCCTTCATATCATTGAAGATAGCTTTAGCAGCATTGATTCCATCTACCACAGCCGTACTTGTTACTGTTGCGCCTGATAATAGTGGGAAACCATCTGCTGATGTTTTTCCAATAACTTGGCTTGTATATCCTTCCTCGAATACACGACTACCAAATCCACTTGTTTCTTGTTGTTGAAGTGGTGTAAATCCAACTACTTTACCATCATTATCAAATGCAATCATGAAGATAATTGGAGTTGAACTATAACCATTAGTTTCAACTTTATAAATGTATCCTTGTCCTACTGCTTCGAATGCACCTTTAACAAATCCTGTTTCATCAACATAATCAATTTCTGCAAACTCAGCACCTGGGAACATTAATTCTAAATTTTCCTTTTCAGCTGCAATGCCCATTTCTTGGATGATTGGAGCAGTAATACTATTAACATAAGCTAATGCACCACCTGCAATTGCACTTATTACAGCTAGGAAACAAGTTAAATAAAGTATTTTCTTCATTATCGTTCCCCCTTACTCATTCACTGCATTAATTGCAGCTTGTATTGAAGCAACTACTGATTCACTTGTCCAAGTAGCACCAGTGATTGTATCAACTTCTTGTGTTGTATCTGTTGTATTTAAACCAACAAATGTTTCTAAATATTGATCTAATCCTTTATCACCAATACCTGGAGTATCACCGAATGTAGTATTTTTAATACTCATAATTTCATTTGTTTCTGGATTAATCTCAACTTCAAATACGTTTCTTGTATATTCAATTCCAGATTCACCAGCATGGCCTTCTGGATCAATTAATCCATAACCTTTAACCTTAACTGTATAAACTCCACCCTCACTAGATTCAACTTTTGCATCAAACATAGCAAAGTCTGCATCTAATGCCACTGGATTTCCTAAAGCTAATGTTGGAACATCAGTAGATCCACCTTCTTCAGTAGTTCCTGTTTCAGTCCCAGTTGTTTCTTTCGCACTAATTGCAAGTCCGCAAGCAGCAACAGAAGCAATACCTACAACACCTACAATACAAATTGAAATAATATTCTTCTTAACCATTTTAATTTGGTTTCCATCAGTTAATCTTTCAATTGCAGGAGTCAACATATTCATCAATAAGATAGAATATAGAACACCTTCTGGAAGATTAGCTTTAAGACGGATAACAACAGTTAAGATTGCACAACCCATTGCAAAGATAATTCTACCTACCGCACTAGTTGGGTTTGTAACTGGATCTGTCATCATAAATACAGCTCCAAATAATGCACCACCAGATAATAGATGGAATAATGGGTAATATAATCCTTGACCATGCATTGCTCCAACAATAAATGTCAATGCAAACATTGTTACTACATATGTAACTGGAACTCTCCAGTCAATAACTTTTCTAACTGCTAAATAAATACCTACTAAGATAATTACTAATGCACTTGTTTCACCAAGAGCCCCTGGATAGAATCCAACAAACATGTTAGACATCCCACCAAAGTTAGCTACAAATGCATCAAATGCTGTTTGAGAACTACTAATCCATCCTGCTGAAGCATATGCCGCAGTAGGAGTAGCACTAGTTGCAAAATCAACAGCAACTGATCCTGCAAAACTTGTCATTAACACCGCACGACCGATAGCCGCTGGATTGAATACGTTTTGACCAAATCCACCAAATACTAACTTACCAAATAGAATTGCTATAATAGTAGAAATAGCTAATGCATAATAACTAGTATTAATAGAAACCATTAAAGTAAGAATAATTGCAGTAATTGCTGGGAATGAATTTTTAATTTCTTTCGCAACATTTTTCTTACTAAATGCATACCAAATTGCTTCAGTTGCATAAGCAGCTACTAAAGCAGTAGCTAATAAGCCAATCGCACGAATTCCATATTGTGAACCAAACTCTGTAAAATAATAATAAACAGAGAATCCAAATACAACTAATAAACCAAGAGCTAGCTCCATCATAATTGAATGAGTAGATTGTTTATCACGATAGTTTGGAGATGGTTTAAATGTAAATTTCATCGTTATTTTCCCCTCCCTATTTCTTCTTTAACGCCATATAGCGTTTTGCTTTACGTACACCTTCTGTAACATCAATCTTAGATGGACAGATATATGTACACATACCACATTCGATACAAGCATCATAATTTAATTTTTCAAGTAATTCTACATTATTAACTTTTGCAGCATTATTTATACGTACTGGTTGAAGACCTGCAGGGCAATGATCTGAGCATTTACCACAACGTAAACATTTGATTGCTTCAACTGGTTTATTGATGAATACTGTCAATGCATTTGAATAAGGAGCAATTACAAATGCATCACTTGTAATTGTTTTACCCATCATAGGTCCTCCTGCAATAAGAAGAATTTCTTCTGATGTATACCCACCACAAACTTCTACAACCTCTTTTGCACTTACACCCACTGGAACTTTAACATTACTTGGAGTTTTGATACCATCTCCACTTACAGTAATGATTTTTTCAACGATTGGTTTTCCTTCTCTTAACGCTTGAGCCATAGCCACTGCTGTTGTCGCATTATTCACGATACATCCACATTCACTAGGAAGTTTATCATAACGTTTCTTAGTTAACTCATAAACAAGCGTTCTTTCCCAACCCATTGGGTAAACATCAGGAACAGCAACTACTTCTATATTTGAGTAAGCCTTAAATGCTTCTTTTAATTCAGGAATAAAATCCTTCTTAGTAACTTTTATTGCTACTTGTGCTTTAGGCGCACCAGACATTTTTAATAATGCTCTTGTTCCTAAAACTAAATCATCTAGATGTGCTTTCATTACTTTATAATCTGCTGTAATGTAAGGTTCACACTCAACTGCATTAATAATTAATAATTGGATGTCTTTTGCAAATTTGTATTTTACATACGTAGGGAAACCTGCACCTCCACAACCAACAATTCCAGCATTTTTAGTAAATTCAACTAATTCTTCACGTGACGCTTTTTCAAAATCTAACGGTGCAAATGGTGCTTCAAATGTGTAATGTTGATCGTTTTCAATAACTAAATGATCAACTGGTTTTAACCATGAGTGCATTATTTGCTGTACACCTTTAACAGTACCTGAAACAGGGCTAAACATTGGAATAGTAAAATTACCATTGCATTGAGCAATTTTAGTTCCAACATTTACTTTATCTCCTTCTTTCACTAATAAGTCAGCTGTCATAGCTCCACTTACCAATGGAATAGCAACTGTGTTTGGACTAAGATTTACAACTTCGTTATGACTTGTAAGTTCCTTATGTCCATCAACATGTTTGCGCATTGGACCAATAATAAATGACATTTTTCTTATTCCTTTCTTTCATAATCCAGTCAAAAAAAGACTTCGCACCCATTATAACATTGTTAGATACTATTTTCTATAAAAGTTTTGACCTTTATGCTATAATTACCGAGGTGATAAAAATGAAAAAAATATTAGTATTAATCATGGTTTTAACACTTTGTGTTGGATGCCAAAATAAGAAGCTAGAGACTTACTCAAATACCTCTATTGATGCTGGTTTTGATACATTTATAACAATTCAAGCACAAGCAGAATCGCAAGAAAAGTTTGATGAAATTTTCACAATCTCAATTGATAAATTTAAAGAGCTAAATCAATACTTTGATATCTATCATACATATGAAGGTGTAAACAATTTAAAAACAATAAATGATCAAGCTGGAATCGCTCCAGTTGAAGTAGATCAATCTATTATAGACATGCTAAATGTTGCAAAAGAATTCTATGATTTATCTGATGGTGAATTAGATATTACTATGGGTGCACTCTTAAAAGTTTGGCACAAATATCGTGAAGAAGGTTTACTTTATATGAATGAAGGTGAATTCGGTAGAATCCCATCTCTTGAAGAATTAGAAGCAGCCAAAGCTTGTTCAGGTTGGAATAACATTGAAATCGATGATGAAAAAAATACAGTTTATATAAATAACCCTTGTGTTTCATTAGATGTAGGTGGAATTGCAAAAGGATTTGCTGCTGAATCTATCGCAACAGAATTAGAAAGTATAGGAGTTACTACTGGTGTTGTAAATGCTGGAGGCAATACAAGAACAATTGGTACTAAACAAGGAGACAAACCATGGCGAGTACAAATTGAAAATCCCGAAGCAAACGGAACTACACTAGTTGTCGAAAGTAAAGGTACTGCATCTTTTGTAACCAGTGGTGATTATCAACGCTATTATATTGCTGAAGATGGAAAATTCTATCACCACATTATCGATCCTCGTACAAATTTTCCAGCAGATCATTTCCATTCTGTAACAATCATTACACCTAATAGTGCTGTTGCAGATGCTCTAAGTACAACATTATTTACACTACCTTACGAAGAAGGATTAGCACTAATAAATAAATACAATAATGAGCACCCAGATGCTCCCGTCTCTGCAGTCTGGTTAATGGATCCAAATCAAGAAGTTCTTTCAGAGAATACTATGATGGCTGGTAATTACTTATGTGTCTATACTGATAATCTCAAAGATTCTATTGAGCTAATTACGAAATAGCAACAAGAACCAAATCTTAGTTGTTTTATTTACAATAAAAGATTCTTAGCATACAACAAGCAAGCTTTATCACAATCAAATGATAATACTATGCATTGAGGTACATAAGAATCTTTTTTAATATTTAATATAATTATTTATTATAACTACTAAATTCAATTAAGTTACCATCAGGATCTCTTAAGTAAATTGATCTCATTGATCCATTTACTCCACTTCTATTTACTACACCCTCTTCAATTTCTATCCCTTTGCATTCTAATTCATCTTTGAAATCATCTATATTTCCACTTATCTCAAAGCATAAATCAGCACTACCTACTTTTATATTTTTAGCATGAGGAAATAATTCAAACCCTTTGTAATGAACATTTATTTTAAAATCACCTGCATATAGTTCTCCATGACTACCAAGCTTAACTACTTTAAATCCAAGTAAATCATAAAAACAAAAACACTTATCAGCATTAGCGGTTGTAATAACAAAATGATCAATCTTTTTAATTTTATTCATAAGTAAATCTCCATATGTTCATTATACAAGTTTAATACATCAAATAATAACTAATGACTTTGATGTTTATTTCTTAAATGCATATATACCGTATTCTTTGAAATTTCTAATATATCCGCAATTTTAATAACTGCATCCTTAATATTGAATATTCCATAATCATCTAATATATAGACAATCATTTTATTCTTATTTGATGGTGCAATGCTTGAATCATTTAATACTTTTGTTCGTACACTATCCAACGTTGATTCTATTAATTCATTTGAATTTTCAACAAAGTTTTCTTTTGATGTTTGCGCTGGTATTAACTGTCCTTGTGGAACAAGAGTACTAATAATTTCAGAAATAGATGTGTTTAAGTATAAGTTCATGCAAAGAAGTCCAATAATTCGACCCTTCTCACCACGAATCGCAATAGTAGTTGACTTTAAAGGTTCTCCTTTTTTATTTGTACTGAAGTAAGTAATATAATCATTATCACAATTAGAAATTTTATCTAGCATATCTAATGCTAAATCTGTTATAGGCGCTCCTACTTTTCTACCAGTATGCTCGCCATTAATAATATTGATAACAGAATGTTCAAAATTTTCTAAACTGTGTAAAACTATTTCATAACCACTGCCTAAATAGCACGCTAATCCATTAATTAAATTGGAATATGAATTTAATATCTCTTTATCAATAATTGTTAGTTCTATTGCTTGCTTTGCCATTTTGCTTACCCCTTTTTGGTTTACTTAATTTTATAACTTAATACTGTTGTTTTACCACCCATTACGTTACTATTTAAGTTTAATTCGATACTTTCTACAATATTCATGTTCGTAATTATGCATGGTGTAGTTAAATCATACCCCTTATTACTCAAATATTCTCTATCTATTTTAATAAGTGTTGTTCCTTTTTTTACTTTGTCTCCCACATTAACAAACACTTCAAATCCTTTACCATTTTCATTAACAGTATCCATACCAACATGAATCATAATCTCGATACCATCTTTATTTTTCAAACCAATGGCATGTTTTGTTGGAAACACCAAGACTACCTCACCTTGTATTGGAGATACAATATAATCATTTGTTGGTTTAATTGCGAATCCATCACCCAGCATTTTACCAGAAAACATTGGATCATTAACTTCATCTAACGGCATTGGTAATCCATCACAACATGCCGCGATTTCACAATCGTTTTTCTTTTTAAAATTAAACATTTTTATTCTCCTGTAATCTAATCAATGCATCCTTTATGTTAAGTAGTGCATCTACAACTCTTTGGTTATCTTTATATACACCTAATACAATCCTTAAATGACCTTCTCCACCAGCTCCGTAATTAACACCAGCATTAACCGATACTTTAGCTTCCGTAACTAAGTAATTAACAATTTCTGTTGAATTACCCAATTTAGAAATATCAACCCAACATAAAAATCCAGATTCTGGTAGTTGCATAGAAACATTAGGAATAGAATTGATTATTTCATATGCTTTCTTTCTTCTAAAATCAAATGCTGATTCAAATTCTTTCATAAACGAAGGATTCTCTAATGCCGCTATCATCGCAATTTGGCACGCTGTATTTGTTGCTCCCAATACTGATACAGCATTCGCAAACATAGAATCCATAATTACATCACTACAAACTAGATAACCAACTCTTAATCCACTTAATCCCATTCCTTTTGAAAATGAGAATACCGTAATTGTTCTTTCAAACGTACCTGGCATAGCCGCGGGAGTAATAAATTCATTATCATAACAATAATCTTCAAATGCTTGATCACAAACTAAAATCAAATCATGTTTAATTACTAATTCAGAAAGTATTGTTAATGATTCTAAATTAAATACTGTTGTCGTTGGATTATTAGGATGTGTTAATAAAATCATTTTTGTTTTATCTGTAATAAGATTTTCAAAAGTTTCTCTTTCAAATTGATAGTTGTTCTCTTCCTTTAATGGAACCGATACAACTTTACCACCCATAATTTGAATGTCCAAGAAATTATTTGGATAACTTGGTGAGGGAATCAGAACTTCATCTCCATCGTTAATAAATGGAAGTATTGCAAAGTATAATCCAGAATCAGATCCCGGTGTAATCAAAATATTTCTTGAAGGATTAACATCTAGTTTATTATATTTTAACAGTTTTTCAGCGATTTTTTCTTTTAATTTTTCATTACCTATAGGAGCAGTATAATGAGGTGCTATTGGATTTTTAATAGTCTCAATCAAGGCAGTTTCAATGTGGGGTGGCATTGAATAGTCTGGCATAAAAGGATCAGCCCAGCCCATTAGTGAAACTCCTTGTTTTTCCATTTCTTGGTATGAACTACCCACATCTGCTTTTTCAACAGCTGAGAACAAACCACCTTCTGCTTTTTTAAATGCTTCAATCATTTTCTCTTTCATCTATTTACCTCACTAAAAGATGGGTTGCTACAGCAACCCAATATATTTATTTAATTGTACTATTAATTACATGTTTTCATCAAATTTAAATACGATTGTAAGTACTGCTGCAACAATAAACGCAATTGCAAATGCCGCCATAACTAACCATACATTTGATGGGTTTTCACCAATAAACATTGCAAAGTTTAAGAAAGATGGACCACCCATTGCATATGCTTTTAGCATGAAGAATGACGCAAATCCTCCACCACATGCTCCACCGATTGCTGCTGCTAAGAAAGGTGTTTTGAATTTAAAGTTAATACCATAAATTGCAGGTTCAGTTACACCAGTTATTGCTGCTATAGTTGCTGATGCAGCAATTGTTTTTGTTTTAGGATTTTTAGATTTTAACCAAACACCAAATGCTGCCCCTGCTTGAGCCATATTTGCAGATCCGCTAGTTGGTGAAATATAGTTAAATCCTTGCGTTGTAATTCCTTGAACAAGTACTGGAACCATACCATGATGAATACCTAATACTACCATTGATGAATACACACCACCATAAATAATGCCAGCAAATACACCACCTTTTTCAAATAAAATTGTAACAATATTTGCAAGTTGTAAACCAATCCATGTTGCTACAGGGCCAATAGTAATTAATGCAATTGGTGTAGCAATTAACATTGTTAAACATGGAACTAAAACGATTTTCAATGCTCCTGGAATTACTTTATCGACAAATTTTTCTACATATGAAGCAAACCAAATAGCGAAAACCATTGGTAGTACTGATGATGCGTAGTTAACCACCGTAAATGGAATCATCAAGAATGAGAATGATGTTGTTCCCTCAGCAATTAAACCAGCCCAATTCGATGACATCATTGCAGCACAAATTGTTAATGCTACAAATTGATTCATCTTAAATTGTTTTGCAGCTGATGCAGCTAATAAGAATGGTAAGAATGTAAATATACCATTTGCAATTGTATTAATTACAAAATATGTGTTACCAGTATTATCTAAACCACATACAACAGCAATTGTTAGTATCGCTTTTACAAGCCCTGCTCCAGCTAATGCAGGAACAATTGGGTTAAAGATTCCAGCAATAGTTTCAAAGAATGTAGTTAGAATATTACCTTTTTTATTCTTCAAATCAGATTTTAAATCATCTAGATTTTCATCAACTGTTTCTTCCTCTTTTAAACCTGTTACTTCTAAGAATTCACGATAAACATTTGATACTTCTGGACCAATAACAACCTGTGTTTGTGATCCATTATTGACAACTCCCATAACGCCATCAATGTTTTTTAATACACCTTCATTTACTAAAGATTTATCCCTTAGTGTTAAACGAAGACGAGTTAGACAGTGTGCCGCAGTATTAATATTTTTAACACCACCCACATTTTCAATAATACTTTTAATCAATTGTTCATACTTCATAGTATTTTCCCCCTTACTTATGAGCAATTATTTCAACTTCACAAAGTGCACCTTTTGGAATTTCCAATACCGCTACACAAGATCTAGCTGGTGTGTTTGTAAAGTATTCGCCATATACTTGATTAAATGCTGCAAAATTATCCATATTAGATAAAAAACATGTTGTTTTAATCACATCATCTAAATACATTCCGCTTTCTTCAAGAATTGCTTTTACATTTTCTAATACTTGTTTTGCTTGTTCTTCAATTGTTGTTGCTTCAATTATTCCACTCACTGGATTAATTGGTAATTGACCTGATGCAAATAGGAAATCATCTAATTGAACAGCTTGTCCATAAGGTCCTATTGCTGCAGGAGCATTTTTGGTATTAATTATTTTCTTCATAATTTACCCCTTTCACACAATGAACTATTTTTCATTAACCTAAGATTATCACTAAATTATTATTCAGTCAATATATTTTAATGAAATATTTTTTATTGCATAACCTATATTTTTTGCTATAATGAGCGTATAAATGAAATATTGTTCATTAAAGGAGGAAAATATGAAAAATTTAAAAGAATTCCCTAATGGTTTCTTTTGGGGAGGTGCTACTGCCGCAAATCAATTCGAAGGAGCTTGGAACGTTGATGGTAAAGGTGTAAGTATCTCTGACATTATGACATCAGGAACACATAAAGAACCAAGAAGGATTACCCCATCTATTGATGAAGATAAATACTATTATCCATCTCATGAAGCCGTTGATTTCTATCATCACTATAAAGAAGATATCGCATTGTGTGCTGAGATGGGCTTTAATATCTTTAGAATGTCTATTAACTGGACTAGAATTTTCCCAAATGGTAATGAATCTGAACCAAATGAAGCAGGATTAAAATTCTATGACAATGTATTTAATGAACTTAAAAAATATAACATTGAACCGTTAGTAACAATTTATCATAATGAAAATCCACTATCATTAACATTTGAATGTAACGGTTGGTCAGATCGAAAATGTATTGATTACTATTTAAATTTCTGTGAAGTTTTATTCAAACGTTACAAAGATGTGGTTAAATATTGGATTCCATTTAATGAAATCAATTGCTTAACAACTAAATTAGGAAACTGGAATCACGCTGGTATCCTACATGAAGGTACTGAATTTTTCACATCACAAGGTGATGATCCAAATATGCGATTTGCTGCTTTACATCATCAATTTGTTGCAAGTGCTAAAGCTGTATTGCTTGGTAAACAAATAAATCCAGAATTTAAGTTTGGTACCATGATTTGTCATATCACTGTATATCCTCTTACTTGTAATCCAGATGATGTTATCTTGACTCAACAAGAAGACTTAATGCGAAATTGCTTTAGTGGTGATGTACAAGTAAAAGGTATTTATCCTTATTACATTAAGCATTATTTTGAACAAAATAATATTCACTTTGATATTACAGATGAAGATTTAGAAATTATTAAAAAAGGAGTTGTTGATTTCTATTCATTTAGTTACTACATGTCAAACTGTATCACTGCAAATAAAGATGCTGCGCAAGTATCTGGTAACATTATGGGTGGCGCAAAAAATCCTTATCTTACAGCTACAGAGTGGGATTGGCAAATCGACCCCAAAGGTCTTCGATACACATTAAATCATGTATATGATCGTTATGGTGTCCCTGTAATGGTAACAGAGAATGGACTTGGTGCTCGTGATACATTAACAGAAGACGGAAAAATACATGATGATTATCGTATCAATTACATAAAAAAACACATTGAACAAATGCGTCTCGCTATTGATGATGGAGTTGAACTAATTGGATATACTCCTTGGGCTACAATTGATTTAGTAAGTGTTTCTACAGGAGAAATGGAAAAACGTTATGGATTTATCTACGTTGATAAAGATAATGATGGTAACGGAACTTTAGATAGATACCGTAAAGACTCGTTTGAATGGTATAAAAAAGTTATTTCATCCAATGGTAATGATTTAGATTAATAGATTACTCATATCCCTTTCCCAAGGCTTAATATGAATAAAAGTTAGCAAGCGTTGATCTTATAGTGATCAGCACGTGCTAACTTTTTATTTTAATATTTTATTTTCAATAAATGTAACTATCGCTTTCATAGCTAAATTCGAATCAATTTCATTATACGCTGTACTATACTCATCTATAAACCCATGTTTAGAATCAAACAATAATATTTCGATATTACTTTTTTCCTTAATCTGATTTAATATCACTTCAGTATCATCATTTGAAAGTATTACTAGGGTAGGACATTGAGGATTAATATCAGCATAATCACGAATTCTTGAACCATAACAACATATCACTCCATCAACCAAATCACTCTCAGAACACTTATATGCAATCGTTGCTCCTACACTAAATCCAATAACAATAACTTTGTTGTAATGTCTTTTCAATTTTGTAGTTAAATATAGAACTTGTTTATCTTTATCAAATCCAACTCTGTTCATAAAAAAATCATATGCTACTTCTTTTTGTTCATATGAAAAAGCAGGTCTTTCCAATAAATTTGGAACATATACATCAAATCCAAGCAATTCTAATTCACGCTTCTTTTTTTCAATGAATTCATTTACACCATAAATTTCATGTAATAATATTACCGCATCTTTTTTAATTTGTTCCATACTTTCGCCTCTTCTCTTTCGTATTTGTTAAACTTTTGAAGCATGTTTTTATACTAGTATGGGAATACCTAATTTTATAAATCTTTTGACTAAGTATACTTTTAAATATTTTTCATATCACAATTAGCCTTTCGTAACAATAAAGTAAATTAATATTCTAATTTATAATTTAACCAACTAAGTCAATTTAATTGAATTCAGTTTCTTAAACAATCATCCACATTAACATTACCTCTACTTTCAACTATACATCTTTTATCTACAATTCTAAATACATATGCATATAGAAAAACTCCAGCATAAAACTGGAGTTTAA
Source organism: Anaerorhabdus sp. (assembly GCF_036641015.1). Classification (GTDB taxonomy): domain Bacteria; phylum Bacillota_I; class Bacilli_A; order Erysipelotrichales; family Erysipelotrichaceae; genus Anaerorhabdus. The sequence goes on from NZ_JAVWFO010000020.1 coordinate 23,294, forward strand.
CTTAAATCTAAAGCATTAAAAGGTGAAGGTCTTGAAAAACAATAACCTTGTGAATAATGAATTTGATGCCTTTCAATTTCTTCTTGAATTGAGTTGTTTTCAACAAATTCAGCTATTATTTGTACTTCTAATTGTTTACCTAAGAATACAATATTCTCTAGAACCTTTTTGCATAATTCATCACTCATGATGTTTTTAACAATACTACCATCTATTTTGATATAGTCAGGTGCTATTTGCGCAATTGCCATAAAGTTTGAATACCCAATACCAAAATCATCAATCGCAATCTTAACACCAAACCTTCTAACTTCATCTAGAAATTTCTTTAAAACTTGTAAATCACTAAAACTCTCATCCTCAAGAATTTCAAAAACAAAATTATCACACTTTTTCATATTCGATAATCTAGAAATAATAAAATCACTAACAGAATTATAACTTACATCATATGCTGATAGATTAATTGATACCTCAATATCAGTACCTTCAAATAAATTAAAAACTTTTTCAATCATCTTGGTGCTTAGTTTCGCATATAAATGATACTTCTTAGCAATACTCATAAAATCACTAGGAATATAAACTTTTCCATTTTCATCAACTATTCGCATTAATGCTTCGTATTTTCTTATCCACTTATTCCTGTTATCGAATATACCTTGGAAATATGGCGTTATTGTATCATTATTGATTGCATAGTTTAAAACATTTAATATCTTTTCTTCTTCCTCAAGTGACTTACCACCATTTATATTCAACTCATTAAAATTAACATAGTGCGTTTGTAAGTTTTGACATTCCTTTAGTGCAAGTATTCCTGTTTCCAACAAATCTTTATCTTTATAAAGCAATATAAATCGATTAATTAAAATATCATTAATATTTTCAAAATGAATTGTTTGGAAATGATCATATACAAAATCGATATGTTTAACAAAATCTTCATTGCTCACATTCGCACCCGCTGCAATAAACATCGTAGAATCATTCAACATATAATAGTAAAATTTTTCATTACCTAAAATATTATTCAAAAATCCAATAATTTTTTTAGATGCTTTACTCAATAAATCATGATATGAATCTTGTCCCAAACGTGATACTAATAAGTTAAAATTCTCAATTTGAATTAAACACATTTTATTAAAATGAATTTCTTTTTTATCATTTGAGTATTTTATTGAGTTACCCATTCCTGTAATTGAATCATGAAAAAGTTGTGTTTTTGATTTTTCTTGTTGGTCAAGTAATTTATCTAATAACATTTTATTCTCTTGTGTCATTGCTTGACTTTGTTTTTTCAAAACGAAGTTAACTAATTTATCATCATCAGTATGCACTCTAAATAAATCATCAAAAACCGAGAAATCAGGATTAATATAGCTTTCTTTTTCAGCTATCCCAATATAGACACATGATCCATTAAATGATTCATTGCGTTCTTGATTCCAACTTATTTCACCCAACATAAAAGCACCACAAATATTTGCATCTTTAAATGGTTTTAATTCCCACTCAGCACAATTTTCTAAGTATAGTTTTCTAAACACACAGCTATAACAGAAAAGTGTTTCAACTGGTTCTTTTGACAATTTCATACAAATGTCATAACACTCTTTTACGCATTTCGTTGGACTAACATAACCAATTCTAAAACTTGAATTAGCAGGTACTTTCATTTGATAAAAAGACATCATGTTCTTCTTTGCATCAAAATGAACAAATCTACTTACGCCATGATGTCCTTCTAGTATCAAAGGAAATTTTGTTAGTTCATCATTATCAGCGATATATTTCCAATATTTCAATTCCGTTAGTTTTTGAATACCAAACTGTTCAAAACACCAATCAGTAGCAGGGATATTCTCGATTTCCACTAAATATTTACCCTTAACCTTGTTCATTGTATAAACACCACTAATAGGTTCATGTGAAATATTAGCATCGCAGAATACGTTTAATTCATCATTTATATAACCAGCAAAAACAATTGCTGGTTCTTGTACATCATTATCTTTTATAACATATGGTTTTTTATTATCATCTAAATCACAGCCTGCTATACCTCCCGTTAATCTTACTGAAGGTAATTGTATGTTCATTTCATCAATAAACTCATTAACATCTATCCATTGAGACCCACAAAAAACATGCATTAATTTTACTTTATTATTTGCGATAGTATTTTTTATTTCCCGGACAACTTCACTAGGTGATTTCCCTGAATAATCAACGATTCCAGTAATTATATCAGTATCATCGAATTGTTCCAACATAACTAAAACATCTTCATTGTATTGTTTGCCATGGAATATAACACCATTTGTACTACATCCAATAATTTTTGCATTTGGCAATATATCAGCTATTTCTTCCGATATTAGCTTTGCATCCTCTTTAAGGTGATTAGGTAAATAAACGCGCACAAAACTAGGATATTTAACATCAATATCACTCTTGCTAACCAAGTATCCAAACTGCTCTTTTGAACTATATAGTAGTTGTAGATTTCTCATTATTTAACCCTCCTCTCAGATATAAATCTCTCTGTTTTTAATTATTTTATATGCTTTACATACAAAATATCCAAAGGTTTATAAATAGCATTCCTACCTATTCTTAATAATAGCATTTAACCTACCCAAATAGCAAAATTTTTCTTTAGTTTTACCCAAATAAGATTATTACTTTTAGTAAACAATTTTTAATCTTTTTTCTTGATTATCTTCTTAAAACAACAATATGTATTTTCTATCTTAAATCCATTTTCTTTTAATACTTCTACTAAAGCTGTTTCACTAATTTCAACCATGATTATAATTTTTTCTACCTTACTTTTATTAAACTTATAATAAGCAAGCATACCGTTAACTAAAACATCGTAAACAGAAGAATCTTCCGACCATATTCCAAATATCTCTGAGCTGTTATTTTTATAATTTTTTATAAATGTTCCGCCTTTAATCGTATCCATTTCTTTTACTTCAAATATATCCCATTCATTAAATTTTTCTTTTATTCGAACTGAATTCCAATATGCCGATTCAAAGTGTTCTTTATGAAATTTCAAATACTCATCTAATTCATCATATCCAACTTTTATTGTTTTATTCGCAGTAATTTTAGGTTCAATATCTTTTATATTTATCTCCATCATTAAAGAATCATCAATTAATTCGAATTGGTTATTCTTTAATAATTGTGTAAGTATTTGGTTTTCTTTTGTAAGCCCTATAAAACATGAATAGTTAGGATAGTTGTTTTCAATGTAATTTATAAACACTGATCCTACTTCATCATTTGCTTCTTCTATGTAAAAAGCACTCGTTTGTAAGTAATAATCATTTGGTATAACATCTAACAGTAATACACCTATTAACTTATTATCTTCATAACATCCTAATATTTCATTATTAGAATCATCCATCCGTGATAAGATCTTTTCTTTAATTTCATCTTTAGATGTGAATAAAGGAAAACTCCTAGTTTTATTAGATGAACAGTGACTCCATGAAAAGCTAATCAATTCCTCAATATTATTATTTTCCCCACTCTTAATTATCATAAGTATTCTCCATTTATTAATTAAAGCATATGCTAGTCGTTATTTACTAGTATTATTAATCAAATATATTTATAATTGGTTTAATAGGCTAGGTATTTATATGGAAATAAAGAGAGTTAACAGTTATAGTGATAATCGATTTACTCAAGAAACACTTAATCAACACGGTGCATATATAATAAATGATACATATTTAGTAAGTATTAATATTATATCTATCAATAGCGCCATAGTACTTATGGATAACTATATCTATGCTGATGAAGTGATAGATGAATTCCGTTTTTATAGCGAGCACATAACCAAGTTTTATGACAAGAATCAACTATTAATTAAAGAATTCAATGAAATTAAATTAACGAAAACTAACATCCTTGATTTACAACCATCACAATTTTACATTGATATTGATAAATTAAATGCCATTAATTCTTTTGTACATAATGAGAATGACATAATAATTCCTATTACAAAAATAGGTAATGATTTAATAATACTTGATGGTCATACTCGAATGTTCGCTGCTATACAAAAACAAATTAGCACTTGTTATGTCTATGAAACTAATGCTGATTCTTACATTTCTGACTTTGTTTTCGAAGCGAAATCACGGGATATCACAAACTGCAATCACCTAACCATTCTGTCTCATATTGACTATACACAGAAATGGATTAATTATTGCAATAAATATTTTAATCAACAATGAATAATTCATTTTAAGTACTCTATTTAGATAGCATATTGTGGATTCTATCTGATATTTTCATCAAGTTCATATCGTGAACATTCTAATTCTATTAATTCTCATACCATTCTTTTTTATTAACTCTTGTACTAATGGCGTTTAAATACGCATAAATAAAAACCTGCGCACTAAACACAGGTTCATTCTATTATCCTTTAAATCTATGGAAAAATATTTTAATGATTTTACTGAATTATGTTAAATTTAAGTTACCAACTAGAATTCACAAATTACATTCGGTCAAACTTTTCTTTTATTTTGCGTTTTATCTTAAAAAATAGGTGTGTCGTATGCTGTTCATTTTCAACTAGTAACTCATAGGCTTCCATAACGCCTGCAGAGTATGCAAATCCTAACAAACCGATTGCAAATCCAAGAAAAACAAATGAATGATAGGCAGACCACACAATGAACCCTTTTGCAGTCAATGCTAAAATAAAAATACCCGTAATAAATAAAATAGTGCAAGGAATAGCTACTAATACATACTTCCTTTTATTCAAAGCATACTCATTAGATAGTTCTTTCAAATAATCATAATCAAATAAAAGTGACTCTTGTTTTAAAACTTTGTATTGAGTTTGGTCCGAAAATATTGCTAATACAATTGAGATAATACCAATGATTACGAAAATTGTCATACCCAAATAGCGCATTATCATATCTGTAGAAAAAATTACATATGGTACCCCTGCCAATGCCCAAAACATAAATCCTATCCCAACATATCGGCTAATTCTTTTTTCATTAGCTATATATCCTTTTGCCATTTCTCTGCTTACATAGTAACCCTTATCATCAGCATTCTTTTCATTCTTGTCATTTTTCAATAAAAAATCAGTTGATACTTCAAAAATATTAGATAATTGCAAGAGTTTTTCTGTTTCGGGAAAACCTTGATTATTTTCCCATTTGCTAATTGCCTGCCTAGTTGTTCCAAGTTGTTCAGCCAAATTCTCTTGTGATAGTCCTTTTTCTTTCCTCAATTTAAAAATCTTTTCTCCTAAATTCATTTTGTGAATACCTCCTGTGATTTGATAACTAAATCCTATCAAGTCACCTTGTTATTTTCTATCTTTTTTGAAATGCACATTGTCAACTTGAAGTTGCAAGTATGTAACATAGCATTAAACCCATTTAAAAAGCCTTTATCTCGAGGCTTAAACAACTGTTTCTATCGCATTAAATTTAATTGTGTCATTAGTAAAATTAGATATAGTACAAGCAAGTGAAAAACGAAAGTCTCAATGTTTTACATTTTACCTTTGTAATCGTGTAAAAATCTACGCTCGTATTTTAACTTAGCATATTTTTGAACCTTTTGTAAATATATAGGATTATACGCCCCGCCGATAATACCAATCACAGGTAAGCCCTGCAAAAATTTCATGTACAACAGTTCGTTTGAAAGCACTGTCGCGGTTTGCTCAATCTGTGTGTCTTGAGAATATCCCAATGGCAGTTGGTAGTTTTCAATAAACTCGTTTAGCATTTGATTTCCTGTTGTGAGTTCTTCATCATGAGAAAGAGATGTTTGTATTAGATGTAAAATAAAATATTTTTCGACTTCTTGTTCATAGTCATACCCATAATGCAATGAAATTTCGTATATGCTCTTTAGTAACATTCCAGTAAATAAAGCGATATCAGGTAGCCCAATCCCAAGCGCACCCAACCCAATTCCCTCAAGACCAGAAATCAAGAGGTTTTTTCGTCCTGTTTTACTTGCCTGTTTTGAAAATTGCCGCAAACTCTTCCGGTTCTCTTTTAGATCTACAGCATAACGGTTTACTTTAAATTGTCGCTGTACATTTTCCCGTTGATATGTTTTTTCAATAATCTTCGTTCCTTTTTCAAAAATAAGTTTAAAAGCTTTGACAAACGCAATATTTAAAGTGCCTTGCAATTTCGGAGGCACCTTTTCTTCCAGCATATTGTTTATAGTAGACACTTTTTTCTCAACACTACGCTTCAAATAAGCAGCTTCTCTTTTTATAAGATTATTCCATTGCTTTTGCCACGGACTTACCATACTATCACCTATAGTGCAATCAAAAATGAATGCCGTCCCTTCTTTTTCGTATCCTATTTATTTTAACTTTTTTGTAGTGAAGATGAAAATAGATTTTTGCTGTTCCAGCAGATTATGCTCATAATCTTGTTTATAACGTACATTAACGTAGCAATTTATATACTGCAGTTAAAGTCATTTCATTATCACAGCCACTGTCATTATTTATCTCAATATCATAGGCAATGTTATTATGAATCAGACATAAGTTCATAAAACACAGAAAAATACCTATATCAATTTGATTGTAATAAACCACTTGTGCAACAGGCATTATTCCACGCTTTCCAAATTTCTTATATCTGAATACTTTAATTTCATCACCAATATGCTCAACAAACCAAGGTTGAGTGTTACATGCACTTGGAGCAAATCTCACAATGTCAGTTACTCCTGTAACTGGTTCTCCAGACCATATTTCATCTACTGGTTTGCGTTTACTTTTAAACATATCTTTTCTAAACTTTTGTTCATTATCAATTTTAGATATTGCTATCATTATGACAAAATCAAGTCCATCAAACACTGGTTCTTCAGTTTTACCTATTCCAAACCACAATGTACCAATATTATTTGAAACCAAATACAATTCCAACTGCTCCCCCAAATAGCCAATGTTTTGTAAATAATTATCCTTTTTCTCACTATAAAATAAAATACTATATTCCTGACCACGTTTGCACGAGGTTTGAGATGCAGGAACAATTTTAATTTTGGTTTTAATGTCTAAAATTAAAGGTGTAAGATTTCTGTATGTTTCTTCAATTTCATATAGCTCTTGTTGGCTTATTTTTTTATTACCTATATTCCGAAATAGGTGAAAGGATTTTCGTTTAAAAATCATTTCATAGTTAACATTATTCATACAATTCCTTCCTAAAAAAGTGCATAATTCTTCACTTAATATAAACAATCTTACATATAATATAACATAATTCTCGCTTAAAAACAGACCTACTGTCCGACAAGAAAAACACAAATCTATTTTAGATTATTCCCTTGTTAACTGTATGAGTTCCTTTTGGAAAAAATATTATATTGTCTCTTTCTTCAGGTTTAGATGATGCGATTAATACTGTTAAAATCGCTAGTGTAGTATTGCTAATCGTTTGTCTATTCTTCATTAAGTTATAAACAAAGATAGTAGCCGCTATTCTCTTATTTGCATCATAAAAACAATGGTTCTTTGTAATGAAGCAGAGTAAATTAACTGCTTTATCTTCAAGTGTTGGATAAAGTTCTACTCCTCCATAACTTTGGTAGATTTGATTTATACTTGATTGAAATGATTCATCTCTTTCTTTTCCAAATAAGT